>NZ_JBPBFH010000179.1:0-380 GCF_050896295.1 Neisseria sp. SLRRB23 | reverse complement strand
GGGTTTCGGGTGGGGCGTGCAGATAGGCGACCATGGCGCTTTTGCGGATAAGAGCGCGGTTTTATTCTTTTAAAACGGTACCGACGCAGGTGGATAGGACGATATGGGGCAGGATAACCAGCTTTTTGAGCATGGCGCAAATCAACGGCAATATCACCGTCGGGCAAAGCCGCTCCTTCGATACCGCGCCTTTGGGCGGCAGGCTCAACCTGACCGTTGCCGATGCCGAAGTATTCCGCAACTTCTGCCGCATTCAATAGCAAACGAATCATTTCAAATAAAAAAGCCTGTCTGACGAAAGGCTTTTTGTTGATACCAATCTTTTCAGATTAGAATTTGTGACGCAGACCAACCATGTTGGCAGTTTTTTGGACTTTTTC
>NZ_JBPBFH010000178.1:0-380 GCF_050896295.1 Neisseria sp. SLRRB23 | reverse complement strand
CGTGGGCTCGGAGATGTGTATAAGAGACAGCCTGCGAAGACAGCGTATTCGAGCATCGCGACCGCCCTTGCCTGCTGTACCAAATCAAACGCTGCACCGCGCCCTGCGTCGGACACATCAGCGAAGAAATATCCGGCGGCATATTCGCGGCACAATTCGCGGAAACGGGCTTTAGGCATATCTTTGCCGTGCAGTTTTTCCACCATTACTTCGATAGGCAAACCGTGGCAGTCCCAACCCGGTACTTGGTTTCAGGGTTGAGCAGGATTTCGCGCAAGGCCTCACCGACCGGCGTTCCGCCCGGCCCGCGCGTGAACAGTACGGGCAGCCCCCTCCGTTCAAACCATGCTTTGATGACGGCAAGGTTTGTGGATTTTCCG
>NZ_JBPBFH010000177.1:0-380 GCF_050896295.1 Neisseria sp. SLRRB23 | reverse complement strand
ACGGCATACGAGATGACGTCGAGTCTCGTGGGCTCGGAGATGTGTATAAGAGACAGGCTTGGACGAAGTGTCCGAACGCTGGCTGGGCTTGGAAACCATTACCTACGAATCGTGGTGCGGTAAAGGCGCGAAGCATTAAAACTCTCCTGATGCGGCTCTTCCGAACAAAAGGCAGACGGGCATCGGGTAAAAAAGGATTCTGCATATGAAAATCAAACAAATCGTCAAACCGAGCTTGGCAGTATTGGCGGCAGGCATTCTGTCCGACGAAGAAGGCGTGTTGGCAAATATCACGATGAAAGACAAGGCGTTTGCCACTTCGGGCGGCTATGGGACGGTGATGGACAAAGCGGACAGGTTTACCCATTTGTTCGATCCGC
>NZ_JBPBFH010000176.1:0-361 GCF_050896295.1 Neisseria sp. SLRRB23 | reverse complement strand
GTCGAGTCTCGTGGGCTCGGAGATGTGTATAAGAGACAGATGCCGTAAAGTGCAAATGTGTAGAGGGATAAGATTGCGTAACACGCACCTAATATGGGGAAAAACATCGAGACGGCAGGTAACCTAATTGAACTAACCTGATTTTTTACAGCATCCGAAAAATACCGTAAAAATAAAGCTGAACGACCACCAAATCAGGAATGCCAAGCGGGAAAGAGCTTGCGGGGACGGCAAGCGATTCTTTCATTAGATGGAAACCGGGCATGATGGTTCCACCGAGATAATGCCCGTCATCGGTGAGCGCATCAACCGTTACCTGTCTCTTATACACATCTCCGAGCCCACGCGACTCGACGTCATC
>NZ_JBPBFH010000175.1:0-381 GCF_050896295.1 Neisseria sp. SLRRB23 | reverse complement strand
GATTTTGTTTTTCTAGACTGCGTGTCTGCTCGGCGACTTGTCCTTCCAAGTCATCATATAAAATTTTCAGCCTGCCTCCCATTTTATTGAAACAACTCCCGACCTGTTTGAATTCCGGCGTACCACCTTCGGTACAAACGGCGTCGTTACCGCCCAAATGAAATCAGACGGCGTAAACAAAGAAATCAAAGGCAAAAAACTCTCCCTGTGGGCCAAGCGTCAAGACGGTTCGGTAAAATGGTTCTTCTGCATCAATGTCGGCAGTGCGGCTTCTGAAGAGGAAGTTCCCAGTACCAGCCACATTTCTTCTTTAATATAACGGATCATTTTTCAGATGGAGAACCCGTTATAACGTGCCACCGCACCAAGGACAAAAACGAC
>NZ_JBPBFH010000174.1:0-381 GCF_050896295.1 Neisseria sp. SLRRB23 | reverse complement strand
GGGGAGGGAGCGGATTGCGGCAGATTTTGCGGTTGCAGGCGGTTTGAAAAGCAACTTGGATTTACCGTTGATTTCAGGTCGTATGAAAAATAAAAAACAGCCTGCACAAGCCGTATTAGTTTGCATAAACCTTAACCCCAACAGCCACCCCGTCCTCTCTCCCTGCGGGAGAGAGTTAGAGAGAGGGCAACAAGCCGCAAGGTTTGTATTTTAGAAGACTAAGGGAGTTTGGGAAAGATTGCCGCAACTCGGAGAATGCCCTCTCCCCGGCCCTCCCCCGTGGGGGAGGGAGCGGATTGCGGCAGATTTTGCGGTTGCAGGCGGTTTGAAAAGCAACTTGGATTTACCGTTGATTTCAGGTCGTATGAAAAATAAAAAACA
>NZ_JBPBFH010000173.1:0-357 GCF_050896295.1 Neisseria sp. SLRRB23 | reverse complement strand
GTCGAGTCTCGTGGGCTCGGAGATGTGTATAAGAGACAGGCTTAGACACTACCGTTGCCACCCCGCGGAAATGTCCCGGGCGGAATTTGCCGCACAATTCGTTTTGCAGATGGGGCGTGTGCCAAATCGGGTATAATCGGCGCATCTTTTCCCTTTCAGACGGCATTGCTGCCGTAAGGACATTTTTATGAGCAAAAAACGAGTTCTGACCGGCGTAACCATCCGGGACAGAGGGTCAAACTGATTGGGAGCTGATTCAAGCGCAGTGCATGACAGGGTTTAATAACCCTGTCATCATCTACATTTTCAAATACCGTCATGACTGTCTCTTATACACATCTCCGAGCCCACGAGACT
>NZ_JBPBFH010000172.1:0-348 GCF_050896295.1 Neisseria sp. SLRRB23 | reverse complement strand
TTTGGCGGGGTGGTGTTTAATGCAAAGGACAAAAATCTCCGCCAGGAGTTGTCCCCCGACGATAAGGCGACGCGCCCGCCGATGCCGGACGATTTGCGCCCGCAGGCGGAAGCCTTGCCGGATTTGGTGCGCCTGCTGGATTCATTTTTCGACTCCGAAATTTAATGTTAACTGACTAAAAAGAACGATTTTCACTGATGTTGAAAGGCGGATTATATCAGGTTTGGAGCGATGTGCCAACACATATAGTGAATTGAATTTAAACATTTGGCAGAGGAAGTACGATTCTTAGGAATGAATCTTATAATCCTGTCTCTTATACACATCTCCGAGCCCACGAGACTCGAC
>NZ_JBPBFH010000171.1:0-383 GCF_050896295.1 Neisseria sp. SLRRB23 | reverse complement strand
AGTAGCAAGATTCGCATATGCCGTCTGGAGCTCGGAGAGGTGCAGACGGGATCTGCTTATTTGGGCTGCTCTTCGACGAAGCTCGGAGCTGTCAAGATGCCGTTGTGAGAATAGGGCGACAGCAGGTTGGATGCGTTGGGCTGCCTGTTCGGCGCATTCTCGTTCTTCATTGGTATGCACGCATTCAAAAAACTGACGTTTGTCTTTCCGGGATGAGGTAGAAACATGATTTATCTGTTTACGGGAATACAGGTCATCGGGCAGGTGGTTCAGGTCTCGAAAAACCTGTATTAAGGAGACAAAATGAAAAAGGGTTATTTGACATTGCTTGTGTCCTGTCTCTTATACACATCTCCGAGCCCACGAGACTCGACGTCATCTCG
>NZ_JBPBFH010000170.1:0-383 GCF_050896295.1 Neisseria sp. SLRRB23 | reverse complement strand
GCGATAAGGGCTTTTTCTTTGTCCTGCATGTTGGGAATTTTGACCTAAATGCCGTTGCCAGATGCGACATCGACAGGCTGACCTTAGCGGGTCATTTGTTCCAATTTGATGGTTTGGTTGCCGCTCAAGTGGATAATGACGGGGGGCGGATGCCGTCTGAAGCGGTGGGCTGAAGCCCACTCTACTATTATTTTTGCTTCCATACCGCTTGGCGGCAATGTGTCCGGAATGGAGCGGTTTATCCGAAAAGTTCTATAAAGCGTGCTATGCAAAAGGCTATGCGTTCAGGCGCAAAATTTATCACTCTTATGCCCTCTGTTCTTCTTAAGGGTTCTGATATTTCTCTTATCGAATGTTATCGTTAAGGTCGTGTACCTCTGCAT
>NZ_JBPBFH010000016.1:0-55406 GCF_050896295.1 Neisseria sp. SLRRB23 | reverse complement strand
GCTGATGCTGATGGCGTTTGCCTGGTTGTGGCCGGGTGTATTTTCACATGATTTATGGAATCCTGCCGAACCTGCCGTTTATACTGCCGTCGAAGCACTGGCAGACAGCCGTGTTCCTTTGGTTGCCCATCTGTTCGGGCATGCCGATTTCGGCATACCGCCCGTGTATCTTTGGGTTGCTGCCGCGTTCAAACATTTGCTGTCGCCGTGGGCTGCTGACCCGTATGATGCCGCACGCTTTGCAGGCGTATTTTTTGCCGTTATCGGACTGACTTCCTGCGGCTTTGCCGGTTTCAACTTTTTGGGCAGACACCACGGGCGCAGCGTTGTTTTAATCCTTATCGGCTGTATCGGGCTGATTCCGGTTGCCCATTTCCTCAATCCCGCTGCCGCCGCCTTTGCCGCCGCAGGGCTGGTGCTGCACGGCTATTCGCTGGCACGTCGGCGCGTGATTGCCGCCTCTTTCCTGCTCGGTACGGGTTGGACGCTGATGTCGCTGGCGGCAGCTTATCCGGCAGCATTTGCGCTGATGCTGCCCCTGCCAGTGCTGATGTTTTTCCGTCCGTGGCAAAGTAGGCGTTTGATGTTGACGGCAGTCGCCTCGCTTGCCTTTGCCCTGCCGCTTATGACCGTTTACCCGCTGCTCTTGGCAAAAACGCAGCCCGCGCTGTTTGCGCAATGGCTCAACTATCACGTTTTCGGTACGTTTGGCGGCGTGCGGCACGTTCAGACGGCATTCAGTTTGTTTTACTATCTGAAAAACCTGCTTTGGTTTGCACTGCCCGCGCTGCCGCTGGCGGTTTGGACGGTTTGCCGCACGCGTCTGTTTTCGACCGATTGGGGGATTTTGGGCGTTGTCTGGATGGCTGCCGTTTTGGTGCTGCTCGCCGCCAATCCGCAGCGTTTTCAGGACAACCTCGTCTGGCTGCTGCCGCCGCTCGCCCTGTTCGGCGCGGCGCAACTGGACAGCCTGAGGCGCGGTGCGGCGGCGTTTGTCAACTGGTTCGGCATTATGGCGTTCGGACTGTTTGCCGTGTTCCTGTGGACGGGCTTTTTCGCCATGAATTACGGCTGGCCCGCCAAGCTTGCCGAACGCGCCGCCTACTTCAGCCCGTATTACGTTCCCGACATCGATCCCATTCCGATGGCGGTTGCCGTACTGTTCACACCCTTGTGGCTGTGGGCGATTACCCGCAAAAACATACGCGGCAGGCAGGCGGTTACCAACTGGGCGGCAGGCGTTACCCTGACCTGGGCTTTGCTGATGACGCTGTTCCTGCCGTGGCTGGACGCGGCGAAAAGCCACGCGCCGGTCGTCCGGAGTATGGAGGCATCGCTTTCCCCGAAATTGAAACGGGAGCTTTCAGACGGCATCGAGTGTATCGGCATAGACAGCGGCGATCTGCACACGCGGATTGTTTGGACACAGTACGGCACATTGCCGCACCGCGTCGGCGATGTACAATGCCGCTACCGCATCGTCCGCCTGCCCCAAAATGCGGATGCGCCGCAAGGCTGGCAGACGGTCTGGCAGGGTGCGCGCCCGCGCAACAAAGACAGCAAGTTCGCACTGATACGGAAAATCGGGGAAAATATATTAAAAACAACAGATTGAACCGAATTTCTGGATTAAGTGCCGGAAATTGCGTATAATTGCGCGATTAAATCTTTATAAATCAGCCGTTTTGCAGGCATCACACAGGAGCGACAATTATTATGATGACCCTCTATTCCGGCATTACCTGCCCCTTCAGCCACCGCTGCCGCTTCGTTTTGTACGAAAAAGGTATGGATTTTGAAATCAAAGACGTCGATATTTACAACAAGCCCGAAGACCTCGCCGTCATGAATCCGTATAACCAAGTTCCCGTGCTGGTCGAGCGCGATTTGGTGCTGCACGAGTCCAACATCATCAACGAATACATTGACGAACGCTTCCCCCATCCGCAGCTTATGCCCGGCGATCCCGTTATGCGCGGCCGGGGCCGGCTGGTGCTGTACCGTATGGAAAAAGAATTGTTCAACCACGCCCAAGTTTTGGAAAACCCCGCCGCTACCAACAAGGAACAGGCAAAAGCGCGCGAAGCCATCGGCAACGGTCTGACCATGCTTGCCCCTTCGTTCAGCAAAAGCAAATACATCCTCGGCGAAGATTTTTCTATGATTGATGTCGCCCTGGCCCCGCTGCTGTGGCGGCTCGACCACTACGATGTCAAACTGGGCAAAAGTGCCGCGCCGCTGCTCAAATACGCCGAGCGCATCTTCCAGCGCGAAGCCTTTATCGAAGCACTGACACCCGCCGAAAAAGCCATGCGCAAATAAGCTCGGAATGCTTGCAAAACCCGCCGTTTTGCAGGCATTTTCCTATTTTGGTGTACAACACGGAACCCATTATGCCCACCTCAACCAAACCCTATATCCTCCGCGCACTTTGCGAATGGTGCAGCGACAACAGCCTCACACCGCACATCCTTGTCTGGGTCAACGAACACACGCGCGTCCCCATGCAGTACGTCCGCGACAACGAAATTATGCTCAACATCGGCGCGACCGCCACGCAAAACCTTCAAATCGACAACGATTGGATCAGCTTTTCCGCCCGCTTCGGCGGACAGGCGCACGACATATGGATACCTGTCGGACACGTCCTCAGCATTTTTGCACGGGAGACCGGAGAAGGTATGGGGTTTGAATTGGAGGAGTACCGCCCCGACACGCCGTCTGAAAACACTTCTGCCGAAACCGCGCCCCGACCCGCCAAAAAAGGNTTGAAATTGGTCAAATAAATCTATGCCGTCTGAACGGAATCGTGTTTCAGACGGCATTTTGTCCGATGGGGCGCAAACGGAATCTGTTTATCGGCAAAACCTGTTTCGGCGTATCGAAACCGTGTTGCCCCTGCCGATTCGATATTGGGATATTGAAAATGCCGTCTGAACCTGCGATACGGGCTTCAGACGGCATTTTGTCCGATATTCGGGTAATCAGGCGGTTAGTACGGCTTTCAGGATTTTGTTGACTTCACCCATGTCGGCTTTACCGGCAAGTCGGGTTTTCAATACGTCCATCACTTTGCCCATATCCGCCATACCTGCCGCGCCGGTTTCGGCAACGGCGGCTTCGACCTCGGTACGGATTTCGCCGGCGGAAAGCATTTGGGGAAGGTAGCGGTGCAGTACCTCGATTTCGGCGTTTTCTTTGTCTGCCAAGTCCTGCCGCCCCGCGTCAGTATAGATTTTCGCGCTGTCTTTGCGCTGTTTGACCATTTTGGTCAGGATGGCGGTGATTTTGGCATCGTCGGCTTCGGTGCGTTCGTCCACTTCAAACTGTTTGACGGCGGCGTTGATAAGGCGGATGGTGCCGAGGGAAACTTGGTCTTTGGCGCGCATCGCGGTTTTCATGTCTTCGGTAAGGCGGATTTTCAGGCTCATAATGTCCTCGCTGGGATGTCGGATGGAAACGGCGGGTTTCGATGCCGTCTGAAAAGCAAAACACACCGCAGAGCAGGTCTTGCGGTGTGTCCTCATATCACAGGGCTGACCTGTAATCTGTACTTGAACGTTTAGTACATTTTGGGCGGCAGTTGTTGGCTGCGCAGGCGTTTTTGCAGGCGTTTTACGGCTGCCGCTTTTTTGCGTTTGCGTTCGGTAGTCGGTTTTTCGTAGGCTTCGCGGGCGCGCAGCTCGGTCAGCAGGCCTGTTTTTTCTACGGCGCGTTTGAAACGGCGCATAGCGACTTCAAATGGTTCATTCTCTTTTACGCGGATTGCAGGCATTTTATTTCCTTTAATAAATTCGGTTGTTGCATCTGCCCATCATATCGGTGGAAAGGGTAGGGCAGACGGTGTTGAAGGTTTACCGTATCGCTGTGCCTTGCGGCGGCGGGATACGCGCCGTGACGGAAACATCACCTCCTAACGGGTCGGCTTGTGCCGTGTCAAGCTGCTTGAAAAAGCAGGAAAAACAATTTTCGGATTGTCTTATATTTATGGTTCGCCGTCAATGCCGTTCGGGATAAAAATGCCGTCTGAAAGACCGGGCGGGTTTCAGACGGCATCGGTACGTCAGCGGGCGGGGACAATGCCCATACGCTGTTTGAGCGGTATGTGCGGCGCGCCGAAGAGGGCGGCGTAGTAGGCGGCATTGGTCATCACTTTTTTGACATAGTCGCGCGTTTCGGAAAACGGGATGGTTTCGGCATATACCGCGCCCTCAAGGGGGATATCCGCCTGCCATCGGCGCGCCCTGCCGGGACCCGCGTTATAGCCTGCGGTAGCGAGGACTTCGTTGTTTTGCAGGCGGCGTTTGGTGTCCGCCATATACCACGTCCCCATACGGATATTACCGTCGGCGGTGTAAAGTTGTGCGGCATCCATACCGATTTTGCCGGCGATTTCGCGCGCGGTGGCAGGCATGACCTGCATCAGCCCCTGCGCGCCTACGCCGGATTGCGCACCCATAACGAAGCGGCTTTCCTGACGAATCAGCCCGTAAACCCACGCCGGATCGACATTAACATTTTGCGCGTGGCGGATTACCGTGTCTTTAAACGGCGAAATATAGCGCAAGGTGTAGTTGAGTTTGCGGTCGGTGCGTTCCGCGCTGTTGACCGCCATATCGTAAAAACCGTGGTTGAACGCGGTTTGCGCGGCGGTCAGCAGCTTGTCTTCGTCGAAGCCGCGTGTGGCAAAACGCCATTCCGCCTGAGCCTGACGGCGCATTTTCGCATCGCCGGTGGTTCGGCTGTTTTGGAATAGCACCAGCGCGCGTTTGACTGCGCCGTCTTCCGCCATACGGAGGACGCTGTTTGTGTCGGCATCAGGTACATTGTTGCGCGTATCGATTTTGCGCCCCAACTCTTCCCCTGCCAGTACGGCATAAAAATTCCTGCCTGTCGCTGCCGCCTGTTTGTAGAGTTTTTCCGCCTCTTGCGTGTTGCCCGTTGCGGCGCGGCTGCGTGCCAGCCAGTAGAGCCAGGTCGGGCTTTTTTGCAGTTTTTCGGGCATATGCGAGATAACGGAGGCCAGCTCGTCCCAACGTCGGGCGCGCAAGGCGGCGCGGGCGTACCATTCGATTTGGTCGTCGGTCAGTTGGCGGCGGTCGGAAACTTTGCCGTAATAGTCCAAGGCGGCAGGCACATTGAGGCTTTGCGACTGATAATGCCCCAATACGCCCCACGCGAAACTGCGTTGTTCGGGGCTTAAACCGCTTTCCATTTCGGACAGCAGGGCGGCGGCATTCGGCGATTTACGNGCCTCTTTGCCGATGACGTTCAACAGGGCGTATTCGCGCGAACCTTGTGTGCTGCCGTCAAACGAGCTGCCCAATGCGGCGGCAAGGTTGCGTGCGTCTGTGGTTTGGCTGTTGGCCAACAGTCCGCGCACGCGCCTCCAGGCATTGTTGCCGGCCAACAAGCCGGATGCGGCTGCCTGTTCCAACAGTTTGGTGCAGCCCGAAGGCAGTTTGCCCGTATTTTTGACCAGTTCGGCGGTACGCGTATAGTCGTTGCGGTTCGAATCGGCGTAGCATTCGACTTCTTGGGCGCGCCCTTCAGGTTTGAGTTTGGCATATTCCTGTGCAAACAGCGTCCACTGTTTGCGTGCGCCCAAAGACTTCAGCCACTCGTTGCGGACATTTTCCGCCATCGCGCTGTCGCCGGCGTTTTCCAAATAGGCGGCGACTGCCGCATCGTTTTTCTGTTTCACTGCATCCAGTGCGGACGGGTAGCTGCCGTAATCTGCCAGCGTTTTTCCTTCGGGTTCGGCAGGGCGGGTGGGAACGCTTGCCGAAAGACCGGCAGTTTCTATATTGTCTGCCGGGGTCTTGCCGCCGGGCGCGTTTGTCGAAGAACACGCGGCAAGCACCAGGGCCGCCAGCAGCGGCAGGGAATGCTTCATAGAGGGTAGGTACATCGGATTTCCTTAAGAATCGGAACCCTGAACGGTCAGGGTTGGAAAAGACAAAATGCCGTCTGAACAGGCGTTTGCCCGAATTATATGCCGAAACTGCACCGCCTTTGGAATGTTTCCGACATAATTTATAGTGGATTAAATTTAAACCAGTACAGCGTTGCCTCGCCTTGCCGTACTATCTGTACTGTCTGTGGCTTCGTCGCCTTGTCCTGATTTTTGTTAATCCACTATATATTTTTCAATTATTTGCCGTTTGGGTGCGAACCGCTGCCTTTGCCCGTTTCAGACGGCATTGTCCGAAATGGTTGCCCGCTTCCTACGTTATTGACAAAAAAACGCTTTCCCGATAATATCCTACGAAAATTAACCTGCCGATTTGACACAGCTTGCGGGCATAACAGCTAAAGCGTTCCGACAATTTCAGCTTTATCTTCCGTGCCCGTTGTGTCTGACATCGGGCTTTGTTTTATGGGAAAGACAATGATTATTTTGGACAAGGTTTCCAAGCATTACCAAACGCGCGACAAGACCCGTTTTGCCGCCGTCGAGCCGACCAGCCTCGAAATCCGCGACGGCGAAATCTTCGGGCTGATGGGCTATTCCGGCGCGGGCAAATCCACCCTGTTGCGACTGATTAACCTGTTGGAACGTCCCGACAGCGGCAAGGTCAACGTCTGTGGACAAGAGCTGACCGCGCTCGATGCCGCCGCATTGCGCCGGGCGCGGCAAAATATCGGTATGGTGTTCCAGCAGTTCAACCTGTTGAACAACCGCACCGTCGCCGGCAACGTCGCCTTCCCATTGGAAATCGCCGGATGGCCGTCTGAAAAAATCAAAGCGCGCGTTGCCGAATGCCTCGAAATCGTCGGCCTGACCGAACGCGCTGACCACTACCCTGCCCAGCTTTCAGGCGGGCAGAAACAACGCGTCGGCATCGCCCGCGCGCTCGCATCCAAGCCGCAAGTCATCCTCGCAGACGAACCCACTTCCGCCCTCGATCCCGCTACTACGCGCAGCGTCTTGGAATGTTTGGAAGACATCAACAAACGCTTCAACGTAACCATCGTCATCGTAACCCACGAAATGAGCGTCATCAGACGACTGTGCGACCGCGCCGCCCTCTTGGATAAAGGNAAAGTCGTCGAAATCGTCGAAGTACGCGGCAACCAAATCCACGCCCAATCCGACATCGGGCGCGAACTGATTCGGGAGGACTGATATGGCAGACTTAACATTCGAACAAGCCGTTTCCACCATCGTCGGCATGAAAGACGAAATCGTCCGCGCCTTGGGCGAAACTTTCGTGATGGTCGGCTTGTCCACCACATTCGCCGTCATCTTCGGCACGCTCTTGGGCGTGTTGCTCTTCGTAACTTCCAGCCGCCAACTGCATTACAACAAGCCGGTGAATTTCCTGCTCGACAACCTCGTCAACCTCATGCGCGCCTTCCCCTTCGTCATTTTGATGATTGCGATGATACCCGCCACACGCGCCATCGTCGGCAGCACCATCGGCCCGGTTGCCGCCTCGCTGGTGTTGAGCGTGTCGGGATTGTTTTATTTTGCCCGACTGGTGGAGCAAAACCTGCGCGAAGTCCCCAAAGGCGTGATTGAAGCCGCCGCCGCGATGGGTGCGCCTCCGGTTGCCATCGTCCGCAAAGTCCTCTTAAACGAAGCGCGCGCGGGCATGGTTTCCAGCATTACCGTGCTTGCCATCGGTCTGCTCTCATACAGCGCAGCGGCAGGCATGATAGGCGGCGGTGGCTTGGGCGACCTCGCCATCCGCTACGGCTACTACCGCTACCAAACCGAAGTCATCGTCTTTATCGTCGCCCTTCTCGTGCTGCTGGTCATCCTGATTCAAAGCACCGGCAACGCGTTGGCGCGGAAACTCGACAAACGTTAAACCCGAATGCCGTCTGAAGCACAGATGAAGCAGGCCTTCAGGTCTGAGGACGATACGGCGGGGGGAAATATCCGCCGTACTGTTAAAAATGCTATAGAATCTTTTCTGCGGCAAATGCCGTCTGAATGTTAAACTATGACGGATTTATTGCCTGCAGCTTTAGTTTGAAACTTTCCCACATATCAGGAGATAACATGACAAACTTCTTCAAAACCCTTTCCGCTGCCACACTCGCGCTTATTTTGGCGGCTTGCGGCGGTCAAAAAGACAGCGCGCCCGCAGCCTCTGCTGCCGCCTCTTCAGCCAATAACGGCGCGGAGAAAAAAGAAATCGTCTTCGGTACAACGGTCGGCGACTTCGGCGATATGGTCAAAGACCAAATCCAACCTGCGTTGGAGAAAAAAGGATACACCGTCAAATTGGTTGAATTTACCGACTATGTGCGCCCGAATCTGGCATTGGCGGAGGGCGAGTTGGACATCAACATCTTCCAACACAAACCCTATCTTGACGATTTCAAAAAAGAACACAATCTGGACATCACCGAAGCCTTCCAAGTGCCGACCGCGCCTTTGGGACTGTATCCGGGCAAGCTGAAATCGCTGGAAGAAGTCAAAGACGGCAGCACCGTATCCGCGCCCAACGACCCGTCCAACTTCGCACGCGCCTTGGTGATGCTGAACGAACTGGGTTGGATTAAACTCAAAGACGGCATCAATCCGCTGACTGCATCCAAAGCGGATATTGCCGAAAACCTGAAAAACATCAAAATCGTCGAGCTTGAAGCTGCGCAACTGCCGCGCAGCCGTGCCGACGTGGATTTTGCCGTCGTCAACGGCAACTACGCCATAAGCAGCGGCATGAAGCTGACCGAAGCCCTGTTCCAAGAGCCGAGCTTTGCTTATGTCAACTGGTCTGCCGTCAAGACTGCCGACAAAGACAGCCAATGGCTTAAAGACGTAACCGAGGCCTATAACTCCGACGCGTTCAAAGCCTACGCGCACAAACGCTTCGAGGGCTACAAATACCCTGCCGCATGGAATGAAAGCGCAGCCAAATAAGGCAGTCGTATAAAATGATGCCGTCTGAACCGTATCCGTGTTCAGACGGCATTTTTGTCTTTTAGTCCGCCATTCCCTGCCATTCCGCCGAATCCGGCGTATCGATTCCGAAAAGCGACAAAGCGTGTGCGACACTGTGCGCCACTATGTCGTCCGCCGTCTGCGGTTTGCGGTACATCGCAGGAACAGGGGGAAACACCACGCCGCCCATTTCTGTTACCCGTTTCATATTCTCCAGATGGGCAAGGTTCAACGGTGCTTCGCGGACCATCAGTACCAGCCGCCGCCTTTCCTTCAAAACTACATCCGCCGCACGTGTCAGCAGATTGTCGCCGAAGCCGTGCGCGACAGAGGCAAGCGTCCGCATCGAACAGGGTGCAACCAGCATCCCATCCGTTTTAAACGTCCCGCTGGCAATGCATGCCCCGATATTGCCAATCGGATGGACGAAGTCGGCCAAGGCATATACTTCGTCTTTCGTATAATCCGTTTCCGAAGTCCGGGCCATCTCCGCACCTTTCGATACCACAAGGTGTGTTTCGACATCTTGCGTAAGCAGAAGCCGCAATGCCTTAATGCCGTAAGCAAAGCCGCTTGCCCCGCTGATGCCGACAATCAACCGTCGAGTCATCATCCGCCTTTCCGTTATGCCGCCGGCAGCGGCAAAGCGGTTATTATAGTGAAAAAAACGATTCGAGATAAACACGGATACAAATTGTCGGCAACACTCAATATCCGATAAAATATCGACTTTATCATTACATTTGAACACGTAAGGGAGAAAGGCATGGCAAAAGTAAAAGGCGGATTGGGGCGCGGTTTGGATTCGCTGCTCGCCAACGGCGCAGACAACAGCAGCGGCGACCGATTGACCACGGTTGCAGTTAAAGATATCCAGCCCGGCCGCTATCAGGCGCGTGTTCAAATCGATGACGAAGCCTTGCAGGAGCTGGCAGATTCGATTAAGGCACAGGGCGTGATACAGCCCGTCATTGTGCGGGAGCACGGTTTGTCCCGGTACGAACTGATTGCAGGGGAGCGGCGATGGCGCGCCTCCCAGCTTGCCGGCCTGACCGAAATCCCCGTCGTTATCAAGACTATCAGCGACGAAACCGCACTGGCCATGGGGTTGATAGAAAACCTTCAGCGAGAGAATCTCAACCCTATCGAAGAAGCGCAGGGGTTGAAACGTCTTGCCGACGAGTTCGGACTGACCCACGAAACCATAGCCAAAGCCGTCGGCAAAAGCCGAAGTGCGATTTCCAACAGCCTGCGCCTTTTAAGCCTGCCCGAACCCGTGCAGGAAATGCTTTACCAACGCCGCCTCGAAATGGGACACGCCCGCGCATTGCTGACCCTGCCCGTCGTCGAACAGCTCGAGTTGGCGCAAAAGGCTGTCAAAAACGGCTGGTCGGTGCGCGAAGTCGAACGCCGCAGCCAAATTGCCCATCAGAACAAACAGTCCGAACCCAAAAAAAATACTGCTTCCGACATCAGCCGCCTTAACGATTTGCTGACTGAAAGGCTGGGTGTCAACGCTGAAGTCAAAACCGTTAACCACAAAAAAGGCAGGATTGTCCTATATTTCGATACGCCTGAAACGTTCGGCCACCTGTTGGAGCAGTTGGGAATAGATTACCAGCCTTAATTTTGCGCAATATGCCGTCTGAAATATAAAGTGTAAAGAAATTTCGGACAAGCTCCTCAATATCCTGTAATCATATGTAATATGTGTTAGAATAGCGGGGTTGGATTTTGGGGAGCCGCTTGTCTGTATCGGCGGCGAGTTTCACAAAGATTAACATATTGCTTGACGTAAGAAGGCTTCTAAATTATATTAGCCGCGCCTCAAATCCGAGGTGGAATCATTCTTTTTTATGAAGCAGATTATTATCCTGCAATTTGCAGTATTATCCGTATGTTCTCTAGTTTCCCTTGTTATATGGGGGTATTCGGGGTTTCTATCGGCAATCGGCGGCGGCCTGTCCTATCTGCTTCCCACGCTTGTTGCAGTTTTACTTTTAAAACTTTTCAGTGGGGATCCCTTTCTGCAAAGCAGGATGTACATCTTCGGAGAGATTTTAAAAGTAGTGCTGTCGCTGTTGTCTATGCTTGCCGTATTTGCAATATGGCATCAATCGCTGGTGTTCGCCCCGTTTCTAATGGGGCTGCTCGGTGTCAGCCATCTGGTTTTTTTAGTATTGTTGAGAGTGAAAGATTATGGCAGGTGAAACCATTACCGCTGCCGACTACATCAAGCACCACTTGCAGAGCTTGACCAGTTTGTCGGATGTTACTCAGGGTCAGGGACTGAAAAACATTGCTGATTTTTCGTTTATTAACCTTGATGCCGTCTTTTTTGCCGTCCTGTTGGGCGTAATCGGCAGCTTCCTGTTGTGGCGCGGTGCAAAAAAAGCGACGGCAGGCGTTCCCGGACGTTTTCAGGCAGCCGTGGAAATCTTGTTCGAGTTTGTGGACGATATGTGTAAGAGCATCATTCACAATGAACAGTCTAGAAAAGCCATCGCCCCTTTGGGTTTAACACTTTTTGTCTGGATTTTCCTGATGAATGCGATGGATATGCTGCCTGTTGACCTGTTACCGTGGGTTTGGCAGCATCTGACCGGTAATCATCACGCCCTGTTGCGTGTTGTGCCTACCGCTGATTTGAATACTACTTTGGCTCTTGCCGTCGGCGTGTTGCTGATTTGTATTTATTACAACATCAAAATCAAAGGATTGGGTGGCTGGTTTCACGAGCTGTTTAGCGCGCCGTTCGGTGCGAAGCTTGCACCGGCAAACTTCCTGCTGAATTTGGTCGAGTTTCTTTCTAAAACCGTATCACACGGTATGCGGTTGTTCGGCAATATGTATGCGGGCGAGTTGGTATTCCTGCTGATAGCCTTGCTTGGCGGTGCTTGGGCGGCTTCCGGCAGCGTTGAAGCAATGGATCCGATTCTGTTCGTCTTCCACATTATTGCCGGATTGGCGTGGGCGATTTTCCATATTTTGGTTATTACCCTGCAGGCGTTTATTTTTATGGCATTGGCGTTTGTCTATATCGGACAGGCACATGATGCGCACTGATTTTCCCAAGTAGTTTGTTTTTGTAGTTTAACCTTTGTTTCTTTAAGGAGTTTAAAATGGGTTTGATTGCTATCGCATGTGGTTTGATCGTTGCATTGGGCGCACTGGGTGCCTCTATCGGTATCGCAATGGTTGGTTCTAAATATTTGGAGTCTTCTGCTCGCCAACCTGAACTGATCGGTCCGCTGCAAACCAAACTGTTCTTGATTGCTGGTCTGATCGACGCGGCCTTCTTGATCGGTGTGGCTATTGCCCTGTTGTTCGCCTTCGTTAACCCGTTTGGTACTGGTGCTGCGTAATCAAGGCGGAGAAATCCGTTCAGATACAGGCTTACCGTCTGTTTGATTAACCCAGATACGAAGGTTAAGTAACGTGAATATTAATGCAACCTTATTTGCGCAAATCCTAGTTTTCTTTGGCTTGGTTTGGTTTACGATGAAATTCGTATGGCCTCCGATTGCCAAAGCATTGGATGAGCGTGCCGCAAAAATCGCCGAGGGCTTGGCTGCTGCCGAGCGCGGTAAGAGCGATTTTGAGCAGGCAGAGAAAAAAGTTGCAGAACTTATGGCCGAAGGGCGTCATCAGGTAACCGAAATGGTTGCCAACGCCGAAAAACGTGCTGCAAGAATTGTAGAAGAAGCCAAAGAGCAAGCTTCTCATGAAGCAGCACGCATTGCAGCCCAAGCAAAAGCTGATGTAGAGCAAGAAGTTAACCGTGCACGCGAAGTGTTGCGCGAACAGGTTGCTTCATTGGCTGTTAAAGGTGCGGAATCTATCCTGCGTAAAGAAGTCGATGCTTCCAAACATGCAGATTTGCTCAGTGCCTTAAAACAGGAGCTGTAATCTTATGGCAGAGTTCGCAACGATTGCCAGACCTTATGCGAAAGCATTGTTTAGTCTGGCTCAGGAAAAAAACCAAATCGAGTCTTGGTTGGGCGAACTGAAAGAACTCGCAGCGGTTGTTCAAGATGAGAAAGTCATCGCTTTCATCGAGCAGCCGGAAACGGGAGCTTCCGAAAAGGCAGAAACGCTCAAAGGTCTTGTCGGTATCAAAAATGTCGAATTGGCAAATTTTATTACCGTTTTGGCCGAACAAAAGCGTTTGCTGGTATTGCCAGAAATTTATGCCCAATATCAAGATTTGACCTTGATACACAACAATACGAAATCGGCAGTAATTTACAGCGCGTATGAACTCAGTTCTCAGCAGCTGGCCGATGTTACCGATATCCTGATAAAACGCTTCAACAGCAAATTGGATGTGGTGGCTAAAGTTGCCCCTGAATTAATCGGTGGCATCAAAGTAGAAGTGGGTGATCAGGTCTTGGATTTGTCCGTACAAGGCAAACTGAATGCTTTGTATGCGACTATGACAAATTAGGAGAGTTTTCATGCAGCTTAATCCTGCTGAAATTAGCGATTTGATTAAAGCCAAAATCGAAAATCTGTCCGTCAATGCAGAAGTGCGTACCCGTGGTACTGTCGTTTCTGTTACAGACGGCATTGTGCGCATTCATGGCTTGTCAGACGCGATGCAAGGTGAGATGCTCGAATTCCCCGGTAACACTTTCGGTCTGGCCATGAACTTGGAGCGCGACTCCGTCGGTGCCGTAGTGTTGGGTGAGTACGAACACATTAAAGAAGGCGATACAGTTACCTGTACCGGCCGTATTTTGGAAGTGCCGATCGGTCGCGAACTGGTTGGTCGCGTGGTTGATGCATTGGGTCGTCCTATCGATGGAAAAGGTCCAATCAACACAACATTGACTGCTCCAATCGAAAAAATTGCACCAGGTGTGATTGCGCGTAAATCGGTTGACCAACCAATGCAAACCGGTCTGAAAGCTATTGACTCTATGGTTCCGGTTGGTCGTGGCCAACGTGAGTTGATCATTGGTGACCGTCAAACCGGTAAAACAGCCGTAGCACTGGATGCCATCGTTAACCAAAAAGGTACAGGCGTTATCTGTATTTATGTGGCTATCGGTCAAAAAGCATCTTCTATTGCCAACGTAGTACGCAAATTGGAAGAGCATGGCGCGATGGAACATACTATCGTGGTTGCTGCAACTGCTTCTGAAGCCGCTGCACTGCAATACATCGCTCCTTACTCCGGTTGTACCATGGGTGAATTCTTCCGTGACCGTGGTGAAGATGCGTTGATCGTATACGATGATTTGTCTAAACAAGCCGTTGCATACCGTCAAATTTCCCTGCTGTTGCGCCGTCCTCCTGGCCGTGAAGCATATCCTGGCGACGTATTCTATCTGCACTCCCGTCTGTTGGAACGTGCAGCCCGCGTCAGCGAAAATGAAGTTGAAAAACTGACCAATGGCGAAGTAAAAGGCAAAACCGGTTCTCTGACTGCGTTGCCAATTATTGAAACCCAAGCTGGTGACGTATCAGCATTCGTACCAACCAACGTAATCTCGATTACAGACGGCCAAATCTTCTTGGAGACCGACTTGTTCAACGCCGGTATCCGTCCTGCAATCAATGCCGGTATTTCTGTATCGCGCGTAGGTGGTGCAGCACAAACCAAAGTCATCAAAAAACTGGGTGGCGGTATTCGTTTGGCGTTGGCACAGTACCGTGAATTGGCGGCGTTCTCGCAATTTGCTTCCGATTTGGACGAAGCAACACGCAAACAGCTGCAACACGGTGAAGTGGTTACTGAATTGATGAAACAAAAACAATTCAGCACATTGAACACTGCCGAAATGGCATTGACTTTGTGGGCGATCAACAACGGTTCTTACGCAGATGTTCCGGTATCCAAAGCCTTGGCTTTCGAAGCAGAATTCTTGAGTTTCGTACGTACGCAACATCCTGAGGTTCTGGAAGCGATTAATGCATCAGGCGCAATGTCTGACGAAAGCGAAAAAGCATTGACCGAAGCCATGAAATCTTTCAAATCTTCTTACGCTTACCAAGCATAAGTATTGAGATGAAAGGAGTCTGAAATGGCAGTCGGAAAAGAGATTCTCACCAAAATCCGTAGTGTTCAAAATACCCAAAAGATCACTAAAGCGATGCAAATGGTGTCGACCTCTAAAATGCGGAAGACTCAAGACCGGATGCGCTTAGCGCGTCCGTACGCCGAAAAAGTGCGTACAGTGATGAGCCATCTTGCACAGACTAATGCCGATCATGGTATCAAACTGTTGGAGCCGCATCGCGAAGTGCGTCGTGCGGGTTTCATCTTGATTACCTCGGACAAAGGTTTGTGCGGCGGCTTGAACGCAAACGTACTGAAAAAGTTTTTGGCGCAAGTTCAAGAGTATCAGGAACAAGGCATCGAAGTCGAAGTCGTGTGCTTGGGTAGCAAAGGTTTGGCTGCATGCCAAAGCATCGGTTTGAATGTTATTGCCAGCGCAACCAATTTGGGCGACACCCCAAAAATGGAGGCGTTGCTTGGCCCTTTGACCGAAATCTTCCAACGTTATGAGAAGCATGAATTAGACCGTATCCATATGGTTTACTCACGTTTCGTCAACACAATGCGCCAAGAGCCGCGTATGGAAGTTTTGCTGCCTATCGGTGAAAACGTTATTGACGACGGAACAGGTCATTCTTCATTTACTTGGGAATACCGCTACGAGCCGAGTCCTATCGCCGTATTGGAATATTTGGTTCGCCGCTATTTAGAGTCTGTGGTTTATCAGGCATTGAGCGACAACATGGCATCCGAACAAGCCGCGCGTATGGTAGCGATGAAAGCCGCAACCGACAACGCAGGCAATGCCATCAAAGAATTGCGCTTGGTGTACAACAAATCGCGTCAAGCCGCGATTACCACAGAATTGTCAGAAATTGTAGCAGGTGCGGCGGCAGTTTAATGCCGTCTGAAGCCTGAACAGGAAATTAGGATACGATAATGAGCCAAGGCAAAATCGTGCAAGTTATTGGTGCGGTGGTTGACGTGGAATTTCCACGCGACGCTATCCCGCATGTTTACGATGCCCTGAAATTGGACGAGAACGGTCTGACTCTGGAAGTTCAACAGCTTCTGGGTGACGGCGTTGTCCGTACTATTGCAATGGGTAGTTCAGACGGCCTGAAACGCGGCATGTCTGTAAGCAATACTGGTGCGCCAATCACTGTGCCGGTAGGTAAAGGTACATTGGGTCGTATTGTCGACGTATTGGGTACGCCTGTTGATGAAGCAGGTCCTATCGATACCGACAAGAGCCGTGCCATTCACCAAACTGCTCCGAAATTCGACGAGTTGTCTGCAACTACCGAATTGCTGGAAACCGGTATTAAAGTGATCGACTTGCTGTGTCCGTTTGCTAAGGGCGGTAAAGTAGGTCTGTTCGGTGGTGCCGGTGTGGGCAAAACCGTGAACATGATGGAATTGATCAACAACATCGCCAAAGCGCACAGCGGTCTGTCCGTGTTCGCAGGTGTGGGTGAACGTACCCGTGAAGGTAACGACTTCTACCACGAGATGAAAGATTCCAACGTATTGGATAAAGTAGCCATGGTGTATGGCCAAATGAACGAACCTCCAGGCAACCGTCTGCGCGTTGCTTTGACCGGTTTGACTATGGCCGAATACTTCCGTGACGAAAAAGACGAAAACGGTAAAGGCCGCGACGTATTGTTCTTCGTTGACAACATCTACCGTTACACTTTGGCCGGTACCGAAGTATCTGCACTGTTGGGCCGTATGCCTTCTGCAGTGGGTTACCAACCGACATTGGCTGAAGAAATGGGTCGTTTGCAAGAGCGTATTACCTCTACCCAAACCGGCTCCATTACTTCCATCCAAGCCGTATATGTACCTGCGGATGACTTGACTGACCCGTCTCCAGCGACAACCTTCGCCCACTTGGACGCAACCGTCGTATTGAGCCGTGATATTGCATCTTTGGGTATTTACCCGGCAGTTGACCCGCTTGACTCTACTTCACGCCAATTGGATCCGATGGTATTGGGTCAAGAGCACTACGACGTAGCGCGCGGTGTACAGTCTACTCTGCAAAAATACAAAGAATTGCGCGACATCATCGCCATTCTGGGTATGGACGAATTGTCTGACGAAGACAAACTGACTGTGATGCGTGCCCGTAAAATCCAACGCTTCCTGTCTCAACCGTTCCACGTTGCCGAAGTGTTTACAGGTTCTCCAGGCAAATATGTCGCTCTGCGCGATACCATTGCCGGTTTCAAAGCCATTTTGAACGGCGAATACGATCATCTGCCCGAGCAGGCATTCTATATGGTCGGCAGCATTGAAGAAGCAGTAGAGAAAGCGAAAACCTTAAACTAAGGAGGTCGGCATGAGCGTCATGCAAGTTGAAGTGGTCAGTAGCGAGCAAAACATCTATTCGGGCGAAGCCAGCTTTGTAGTGGTTCCGACCGTTCAAGGTGAGCTTGGTATTTACCCGCGACACGAGCCGATTATGAGTTTGGTGCGGCCGGGAGCTTTGCGTTTGACTGTTCCCGGCGAGGATAAGGAGGTCTTGGTTGCTGTTTCAGGTGGTGTCTTGGAAGTTCAACCTGATAAAGTTACCGTTTTGGCGGACGTTGCCGTCCGTAGTGCGGAGATGGATCAGGCACGTGCGGAAGAGGCGAAAAAAGCTGCCGAAGCCGGTATCTCTCAAGCCAAAGACGATAAGGATTTGGTAGAGGCACACAAGGCATTGGCTGCCGCAATTGCACAGCTCAAAACTTTGGACTATATCCGTTCGCACAAGAAATAAAACTTGTTTGGTTTGAAAAAGCACGACCGTTTGGCCGTGCTTTTTATTTTCCGGATTTAAATTAAAAAATTATCCATCCCCTGGTTTCAAATCAGGCTGTCTTCGAGATAAATCTATTCAAGCGGCTATGGAAACAGTAAAATAAAACCTTTATTTTATCGAACAATAAGTCATGCTCACCTTCCAACAAATCATCTTTAAACTGCAAACATTCTGGGCAGACAAAGGCTGCCCTGTCATCCAACCCTTCGACATGGAAGTCGGTGCCGGCACATCCCATCCCGCCACCTGCCTGCGCGCACTCGGCCCCGAGCCTTGGTTTGCCGCCTACGTCCAACCCAGCCGCCGCCCCAAAGACGGCCGCTACGGCGACAACCCCAACCGCCTGCAACACTATTACCAATTCCAAGTCGCCCTCAAACCCGCCCCCGCCAATATCCAAGACCTCTATCTCGACTCCCTGCGCGAATTGGGCATCGATCCCAAAGTCCACGACATCCGCTTCGTCGAAGACGACTGGGAAAACCCCACCCTCGGCGCGTGGGGTTTGGGCTGGGAAGTCTGGCTCAACGGCATGGAAGTAACACAGTTTACCTATTTCCAACAAGTCGGCGGCATCGACTGCACCCCCGTACTCGGCGAAATCACCTACGGCATCGAACGCTTGGCGATGTACCTGCAAGGCGTGGAAAACGTCTATGACCTCGTTTGGGCAAAAACGCCGGACGGCAACACCGTAAGCTACGGCGACGTGTACCATCAAAACGAAGTCGAGCAATCCACCTACAACTTCGAATACAGCGATGCCGACTGGCTCTTGCGCCAGTTCAACGACTACGAAGCGCAAGCCAAACGCCTGCTCGCCGTTGAAGAAGCAAGCCTTGCGCTGCCCGCCTACGAGCTGGTCCTCAAAGCGGGGCATACGTTCAACCTTTTAGACGCACGCGGCGCGATTTCCGTAACCGAACGCGCCACCTACATCGGGCGCATCCGCGCGTTGAGCCGCGCCGTGGCGCAAAAATATGTCGAAAGCCGCGAAAAACTGGGCTTCCCGTTGATTAAAAAATAACGATACGTCGTCTGAAACAGGTTTTCAGACGGCCTTTTTTGCGTATCCATTAATACAGGCCGTACGGCATATGCAGGCTTTATAAGCAGGGCCTACGGACAAACAGAAAGTCTCATATGACAACCCAAACCCTTTTAATCGAACTCCTTACCGAAGAACTTCCGCCCAAAGCCCTGAATAATCTGGGCAACCATTTTGCCGCCGCCGTTGCCGAAGGCCTAGAAAAAGCGCAACTGATTGACGGCGCAGCCGAATTTACGGCTTATGCCTCGCCGCGTCGTTTGGCGGTTCAAGTCAAAAACGTCAAAGCCGTTCAGGCCGATCAAAAAATCGTGAAAAAAGGCCCTGCCGTGGCGAATGCCATGAAAGACGGTGCGCCGACCAAGGCTTTGGAAGGTTTTGCACGCGGTGCTGGGGCGAAAATCGAAGACTTGACCATCGTCCACGACGGCAAGCAGGACGTGTACGCCTACGAATACGTCCAAACCGGCAAACCGTTGGGCGAACTCTTGGAAGACATTATCAATCAAGCGGTTAAGAAATTGCCGATTCCGAAAGTGATGCGTTGGGGCAGCAGCACGTTTACCTTCGTGCGCCCCGTTCACGGGCTGATTGTGCTGCACGGCAGCGAGATTGTAAACGTCAGCGTTTTGGGTCTGCAAAGCGGCAATCAAACCTTGGGACACCGCTTCCTCTCCGACGGCGAAATCACCATTAAAAACGCCGACAGCTACGCCGCACAAATGCGCGAACAAGGCAAAGTCGTCGCTTCGTTTGCCGAGCGCAAAGCCGCGATTCAGACGGCATTGGAAGGGCAGGCACGCCGTCTGAACGCCGCCGTTGCCGCCGATGAGGCCCTGTTGGACGAAGTAACTGCATTGGTCGAATGGCCTGTGGTATTGGAAGCCGGTTTTGAGGAACACTTCCTCGCCGTGCCTCAAGAATGCTTGATTTTGACGATGCAGCAAAACCAAAAATACTTCCCGCTGCTCGATCAAAACGGCAAGCTGATGAACCGCTTCCTGCTGGTCTCCAACCTGCAAACCGAAGACCCGTCGCACATCATCCGAGGCAACGAACGCGTTTTGCGCGCGCGCCTGTCTGATGCCGAGTTCTTCTACAAGCAAGACCAAAAAGCGACTTTGGAAAGCCGCCTGCCCAAGTTGGCAAACGTGGTGTACCACAACAAAATCGGTTCGCAAGCCGAGCGTATCGAACGCCTGCAAAGCATCGCCGCCCACATCGCTAAAGCATTGGGCGCGGATGCCGCCGCAGCCGAGCGCGCCGCGCGTCTTGCCAAAGCCGACTTGGTAACCGAAATGGTCGGCGAGTTCCCCGAACTGCAAGGCACGATGGGCAAATACTATGCCCGTTTGGACGGCGAAACCGAAGAAATCGCCGAAGCCGTCGAGCAGCACTACCAGCCGCGTTTTGCCGGCGACAAGCTGCCCGAAAGCAAAATTGCCGCCGCCGTGGCACTGGCGGACAAGCTGGAAACCTTGGTCGGCATTTGGGGCATCGGTTTGATTCCTACCGGCGACAAAGACCCCTACGCCCTGCGCCGCGCCGCCTTGGGTATTTTGCGGATGCTGATGCAGTACGGTTTGGACGTGAACGAACTGATTCAGACGGCCTTCGACAGCTTTCCCAAAGGTTTGCTCAACGAAAAAACGCCGTCTGAAACCGCCGACTTTATGCAGGCGCGCCTTGCCGTGTTGCTGCAAAACGATTATCCGCAAGACATCGTTGCCGCCGTACTCGCCAAGCAGCCGCGCCGTTTGGACGATTTGACCGCCAAACTGCAGGCTGTCGCCGCGTTCAAACAACTGCCCGAAGCCGCCGCGCTCGCCGCTGCCAACAAACGCGTGCAAAACCTGCTGAAAAAAGCCGATGCCGCGTTGGGCGAAGTCAATGAAAGCCTGCTGCAACAGGACGAAGAAAAAGCCCTCTTTGCCGCTGCGCAAGGCTTGCAGCCGAAAATCGCCGCCGCCGTCGCCGAAGGCAATTTCCAAACCGCCTTGTCCGAACTGGCTTCCGTCAAGCCGCAAGTCGATGCCTTCTTTGACGGCGTGATGGTGATGGCGGAAGATGCCGCCGTAAAACAAAACCGCCTGAACCTGCTGAACCGCTTGGCAGAGCAGATGAACGCGGTGGCCGACATCGNGCTTTTGGGCGAGTAACCGTTGTACAGTCCAAATGCCGTCTGAAGCCTTCAGACGGCATCAAATTATCGGGAGAATAAATTGCAGCCTTTAGTCA
Source organism: Neisseria sp. SLRRB23 (assembly GCF_050896295.1). Lineage (NCBI taxonomy): Bacteria > Pseudomonadati > Pseudomonadota > Betaproteobacteria > Neisseriales > Neisseriaceae > Neisseria > Neisseria sp. SLRRB23. The sequence continues at coordinate 34,405 of NZ_JBPBFH010000016.1, read as the reverse complement.
GCGTTTTGATTTGCGCCTACAACGTAGAAAAATATTTCGCCCAATCATTAGCCGCCGTCGTGAATCAGACTTGGCGCAACTTGGATATTTTGATTGTCGATGACGGCTCGACGGACGGTACGCTTGCCATTGCCCGGCAGTTCCAAGAACAGGACAGCCGTATCCGCATCCTCGCGCAGCCGCGCAATTCGGGCCTGATTCCTTCTTTAAACATCGGGCTGGACGAATTGGCAAAGTCAGGAATGGGGGAATATATTGCCCGCACCGATGCCGACGATATTGCCACCCCCGACTGGATTGAGAAAATCGTGGGTGAGATGGAAAAAGACTGCAGCATCATTGCCATGGGTGCGTGGCTGGAAGTTTTGTCGGAAGAAAAGGACGGCAACCGGCTGGCGCGGCATCACAGGCACGGTGCAATTTGGGACAAACCGACCCGGCATGAAGACATTGCCGCCGTTTTTCCTTTCGGCAACCCTATACACAACAACACCATGATTATGAGGCGCAGCGTCATTGACGGCGGTTTGCGTTACAACACCGAGCGGGATTGGGCGGAAGATTACCAATTTTGGTACGATGTCAGCAAATTGGGCAGGCTGGCTTATTATCCCGAAGCCTTGGTCAAATACCGCCTTCACGCCAATCAGGTTTCATCCAAACACAGCGTCCGCCAACACGAAATCGCGCAAGGCATCCAAAAAACCGCCAGAAACGATTTTTTGCAGTCTATGGGTTTTAAAACCAGGTTTGACAGCCTTGAATACCGCCAAACCAAAGCAGTAGCGTATGAATTGCTGGAGAAGGATTTGCCAGAAGATGATTTTGAGCGGGTACGCCATTTCTTGTATCAATGTTTCAAATGGACAGATACGCCACCTTCAAATGCATGGCTGGATTTTGCGGCAGACGGCAAGATGAGGCGGCTGTTTACCATGAGGCAATACTTCAGCATTTTACGCCGACTGATTAAAAACCGCTGGCAGGCGCGGCCAGATCCGGCAGACAAAAAAACAGGATAAATCATGCAAAATCACGTTATCAGCTTAGCTTCCGCCGCAGAACGCAGGGCGCACATTGCAGCAACCTTCGGCAGTCGCGGCATCCCGTTTCAGTTTTTCGACGCACTGATGCCGTCTGAAAGGCTGGAACAGGCAATGGCGGAACTCGTCCCCGGTTTGTCGGCGCACCCCTATTTGAGCGGAGTGGAAAAAGCCTGCTTTATGAGCCACGCCGTATTGTGGAAACAGGCGCTGGACGAAGGCGTACCGTATATCGCCGTATTTGAAGACGACGTTTTACTGGGCGAAGGCGTGGAGCAGTTCCTTGCCGAAGATACTTGGTTGGAAGAACGCTTTGACAAGGATTCCGCCTTTATCGTCCGCTTGGAAACGATGTTTATGCACGTCCTGACCTCGCCCTCCGGCGTGGCGGACTACTGCGGGCGCGCCTTCCCGCTGTTGGAAAGCGAACACTGGGGGACGGCGGGCTATATCATTTCCAAAAAAGCGATGCGGTTTTTTCTGCAACATTTCGCAATGTTGCAGCCGGAACAGATAAAACCTATCGACCTAATGATGTTCAGTGATTTTTTCGATAAGGAGGGGATGCCTGTTTATCAGGTCAGTCCGGCCTTATGCGCCCAGGAATTGCATTACACTAAGTTTCATAATAAAAGCAGCGTGTTGGGTAGTTTATTGGAAGATGAGCGAAGTAAAATCCCAAAACAAAAACATAAAGACAGGACACTGAAAGAGCGATTGATTCATGCATTGACAAAAATCAGCAGGGAAAAGAAAAAATGGGAGGAAAGAAAGAAAATGAGTGAGGCGGTTATCATACCGTTCCGATAAACATCCCAGTGCATAGTGGATTAAATTTAAACCAGTACGGCGTTGCCTCGCCTTGCCGTACTATTTGTACTGTCTGCGGCTTCGTCTCCTTGTCCTGATTTAAATTTAATCCACTATAAAGCCAAAGCCATATGTGTTTCTGATTCAAAAATCTTTTTGATGTGTTTATTGTGAACGGGACAGTTCCAGTTTTAAGGGAGGTTCTGATGAGAAATTATGTTATCAGCCTTGCTTCTGCCAAAGAACGCAGGGCGCACATTGCCGATACCTTCGGCAGGCACGACATTCCGTTTCAGTTTTTCGACGCACTGATGCCGTCTGAAGAACTGAGTCGGGTGATGGAGGAGTTGGTGCCGGGATTGGCAAAACAGCACCTGTTGAGCGAAGTGGAAAAAGCCTGCTTTATGAGCCATGTCGTATTGTGGAAGCAGGCGTTGGACGAAGGCGTACCGTATGTTGCCGTATTTGAGGACGACGTTTTACTCGGCGAAGGCGCGGAGAAATTCCTTGTCGAAGATACTTGGTTGGAAGAGCGTTTTGATAAGGATTCTGCCTTTATTGTCCGTTTGGAAACGATGTTTGCGAAAGTTATTGTCAGACCGGATAAAGTCCTGAATTATGAAAACCGGTCATTTCCTTTGCTGGAGAGCGAACATTGGGGGACGGCTGGCTATATCATTTCGCGTGAGGCGATGCGGTTTTTCTTGGAAAGGTTTGCCGTTTTGCCGGCAGAGTGGATTAAAGCGGTAGATTGGATGATGTTTACTTATTTCTTTGATAAGGAGGGGATGCCTGTTTATCAGGTTAGTCCCGCCTTATGTACCCAAGAATTGCATTATGCCAAGTTCCTCAGTCAAAACAGTATGTTGGGTAGCGATTTGGAAAAAGATAGGGAACAAGGAAGAAGACACCGCCGTTCGTTGAAGGTGATGTTTGACTTGAAGCGTGCTTTGGGTAAATTCGGTAGGGAAAAGAAGAAAAGAATGGAGCGTCAAAGGCAGGCGGAGCTTGAGAAAGTTTACGGCAGGCGGGTCATATCGTTCAAATAGTTTGTGTAAAATATAGCGGATTAAAATGAGAAATGGACACACTGTCATTCCTGCGCAGGCGGGAATCTAGTTCGTTCGGTTTCACTTGTTTTAAGTTTCGGGTAACTTCCACTTCGTCATTCCCGCGCAGGCGGGAATCCAGTCCGTTGAGTTTCAGTCATTTCCGATAAATCACCGCAACGTTAAATTTCTAGATTCCCACTTTCGTGGGAATGACGGCGGAGAGAGTTTGTTGTTTCGGATGAATCCCTGTCGTTTTTCGTTTCTAGATTCCCGCTTTTGCGGGAATGACGGTGGGGGGATTTCTGTTTTTCCGACAAATTCCTAAAACTTAAAATTCCGTTATTTCCACGAAAACAGAAAACCAAAAACAGAAACCTGAAAACAGCAACCTAAAATTCGTCCTTCCCGCGCAGGCGGGAATCCAGTCCGTTCGGTTTCGCTTGTTTTAAGTTTCGGGTAACTTCCACTTCGTCATTCCCGCGCAGGCGGGAATCTAGTCCGTTGAGTTTCAGTCATTTCCGATAAATCACCGCAACGTTAAATTTCTAGATTCCCGCTTTCGCGGGAATGACGTCGGAGAGGGTTTGTTGTTTCGGATAAATCCCTGTCGTTTTTCGTTTCTAGATTCCTGCTTTCGCGGGAATGACGGGGGGATTTCTGTTTTTCCGACAAATTCCTAAAACTTAAAATTTCATCATTTCTGCGAAGACAGAAAACCAAAAACAGAAACCTGAAATCTCGTCATTCCCGCGCAGGCTGGAATCCAGTCCGTTGAGTTTCAGTCATTTCCGATAAATCACCGCAACGTTAAATTTCTAGATTCCCGCTTTCGCGGGAATGACGGCGGGGGGATTTCTGTTTTTCCGAAACGTTAAATTTCTAGATTCCCGCTTTCGCGGGAATGACGACACGGGAAATCTTATTTGAACCTACTATCTTAATCAGCTGCAAAATGCCGTCTGAACGGGTTTCAGACGGTATTTCTGTTTATGCGAAATCGCCCCAAAGCGTCTGCATGGCGGCGAGGGCGGCGAGGGCGGCGGTTTCGGTGCGCAGGATGCGTTTGCCCAATGTTACGGCTTGGAAGCCGACATCAAATGCCTGTTGTTCTTCCTGTTCTGTCCAGCCGCCTTCGGGCCCGACCATAAAGACGATTGCGCCGGACGGGTGGCGGATGTCGCCGAGTTTGCGGGCGCGGTTGATGCTCATAATCAGCCTGGTGCTTTCAGACGGCATTTTGTCGAGTGCTTCACGGTAGCCGATGATGGGCAGTACGGGGGGAACGGTGTTTCTGCCGCTCTGTTCGCACGCGGAGATGACGATTTCCTGCCAGCGTGCGAGGCGTTTGGCGGCGCGTTCTCCGTCGAGGCGGACGATGCAGCGTTCGCTGATGACGGGCTGTATGGCGGTTACGCCCAATTCGACGCTTTTTTGCAGGGTGAAATCCATGCGATCGCCGGAGGAGATGGATTGTATCAGTGTGATGTTGAGCGGGGATTCTGTATCGGCCGTTTCTTCGTGCAGGATTTCGGCTTCGGCGCGGCGTTTTTCCAAAACGGACAGCCGTGCGGCATGTGCCTTGCCTTTGCCGTCGAAGAGGGTGATGTTTTCGTTGGGGCGGACGCGCAGGACGTTGAGGTGGCGGACGATGTTGCCGGGCAGGGCGACGGTTTGTCCGACGGAAAGGTTTTCGGGCAGGTGGAATCGGGGCATAGTTTTTGGCGGTTCGGACGGTTATAATCTGTCGCAGCGGCGTGATGGAAACGGACATTATAGTGGATTAAATTTAAACCAGTACAGCGTTGCCTCGCCTTGCCGTACTATTTGTACTGTCTGCGGCTTCGTCGCCTTGTCCTGATTTAAATTTAATCCACTATATACGTTCGCGCGCCGCAAGTTCAAAATATGAGGACAGTAGGAAGTGTTACACCGTTTGCAGAAAGTCGTGCGCCATATCGCGCAAACCGAAATTATGCCGCGTTTTTTGAATACGCCGTCTTGCCGCAAGGAAGATGGTTCGATGTTGAGCGAGGCGGACATTGCCGCGCAGACGGCTTTTGCCGCCGCGTTGCCGCTTTTAATCGACAGTCCGATGTTGGGCGAGGAAATGTCGCGGCAGGAGCAGTCGGCTTTGTGGGAACAATATTCGGGGGAAAAGGGGCTGTGGGTTGTCGATCCGATAGATGGGACGAACAATTTTGTCAACGGGCTGCCGCATTTTGCGGTATCGGTGGCGTTTGTCCGCAACGGGCGCGCCGAATTGGGCGTAATCTACAATCCGGTCAGCGGCGAATGTTTTTATGCCGAACGGGGGCAGGGGGCGTTTTTAAACGGGACGCGCCTGCCTTTGCGTCTCGTGGATAAAAAACTCAATGAGGCGATTGCGGGCGTGGAAATCAAATATCTGCGTTCGGGCAAACTTTCCAGCCGCATGAGTACGCTCGCGCCTTTTGGAACGATACGGAGTATGGGCAGCAGCACGCTGGACTGGTGTTATCTGGCGTGCGGGCGTTATGATGTTTATGTTCACGGCGGGCAGAAGCTGTGGGATTATGCCGCCGGCGCGCTGATTTTTGAGGAGGCGGGCGGCAGGCTGACGNCATTGGAAGGCGATGAATTCTGGAGCGGACAGCATGTGTTCAAACGTTCGGTTATTGCTGCACTCGAACCTAATTTGTTTGAACGCTGGGTCAGGTGGATAAGGGAAAATCAGTAGGTTCCAGATATATTCGTTAATATATTTTCAAAATTAATGTTTTTTAACATTAATAAAGGTACAATGCTTTTGCTGGTTAACACTGTCGTTTCTCCCTTTTCGGCAGTGCAGCAAGTAAGACGTTTTCCCGCAATGTATTGACCATTCATACTTACCCTTGGTATGAATGGTTTTTTTTGCGCGTTGAAAATGCCATCTGAACGTTCAGACGGCATTTTTATGCGACAGGTTGCAGATATTTGCCGCAGCAGGCTTTGAATTTTTTGCCCGATCCGCAAATGCAGGGCTGTTTCATGGTAGGCAGCGGAACAGTCGGATCGATGAAATACCATTGTCCGCCGATGTTGACGAAGCCGGACAGTTCGTGATGTGCGGATCGGTGTTGTCCGTCTCGGAAGTAGGCTTCAAATTCGACTTGGGCGTGCTGTTTGCCGAAGTTGCGGTGTGCGATGACATTCAAGCCCAGCCATTCGGTTTCGCTGCTCCACTGCATCAGTTCGGCGGCATCGAGGAATGTTTGTTGCGCCGGAACGGTAGTAGCGATGATGTAGTCGATAAGGTGCAGCACATACGCGCTGTACCGCGAACGCATGAGGGCTTCGGCGGTGGGCGGCAGGATTTGGCGAAAGTGCAATGGGCGGCAGCAGCCGGCATAGCTTGTGCCTGAACCGCAGGGGCAGGGCGGGGTGTGGTGTGTGTTCATTTTGCCTGAGAATGCAAATGCCGTCTGAAAGGGCTTCAGACGGCATGGTTGAAAAAGTTGTCTGTTAAGGCATCAACATGCCGCCGTTGACGTGCAGCGTTTGACCGGTAATGTATTTTGCCTGATCGGAAGCGAGGAACAGAACCGCATCGGCGATGTCTTGCGCGTCGCCGAATCTGCCCAAGGCAGTTTGGGCGGTAAAGGTTTTGCGGGTTTCTTCCGGCAGGGCGCGGGTCATATCGGTGTCGATAAAGCCGGGAGCGACGCAGTTGACGGTAATGCCGCGGCTGCCGACTTCGCGCGCCATGGATTTGGAGAAACCGATTAAGCCTGCTTTTGCCGCGGCATAGTTGGTTTGACCGGCATTGCCCATCACGCCGACAACAGAGGTAATGTTGATGATGCGGCCGGAACGTTGTTTCATCATACCGCGCAAAACGGCTTTGGAGGCGCGGAACACGGATTTGAGGTTGACCTGCATGATGTCGTCCCACTCTTCTTCTTTCATACGCATCAAGAGGTTGTCGCGGGTGATGCCGGCGTTGTTGACCAGAATATCCAGCTTGCCGAACGCTTTTTCGATGTCGGCAATCAGGCTTTCGATGGTTTCAGGTTCGGCGGAATCCAATGCACGACCTTCGCCGCCCCATTGCGCCAACCGCTCGCTAATCGCCGCAGCCCCGCTTTCGCTAGTCGCCGTACCGATGACTTTGGCACCGGCTGCCGCCAGCGTATCGGCAATCGCCGCGCCGATACCGCGCGATGCGCCTGTTACCAATGCGACTTTGCCGCTTAAATCTTGTGTACTCATGTCTTTTCCTTTTTTCCGATAATCGAAGGACTGCGCCGTATTGAACAGCACAGTCGGCCGTTTATTCCCATTCAATCGTGGCAGGCGGTTTGCCGCTCACATCGTAAACCACGCGGTTGATGCCTTTGACTTCGTTGATGATGCGGTTGGACACGCGGCCGAGCAGTGAGTATGGCAGCTCTGCCCAGTGTGCAGTCATAAAGTCGCTGGTGATGACTGCGCGCAGTGCGACGACGTAGTCGTAAGTGCGTCCGTCGCCCATTACGCCGACGGATTTCACAGGCAGGAATACGGCAAAGGCTTGGCTGGTCAGGTCGTACCAAGACGTGCCGTTTTCGTCGGTGGTGTTGCGTAATTCTTGGATGAAAATGTCGTCTGCTTGACGGAGCAAGTCGGCGTATTCTTTTTTTACTTCGCCCAAGATACGTACGCCCAAGCCGGGGCCCGGGAACGGATGGCGGTACACCATTTCGCGCGGTAAGCCCAAGGCAACGCCCAGTTCGCGCACTTCGTCTTTGAACAAGTCGCGCAAAGGCTCAAGCAGCTTGAGCTTCATGTTTTCAGGCAGGCCGCCGACGTTGTGGTGCGATTTGATGGCGTGGGCTTTTTTGGTTTTCGCGCCTGCGGATTCGATTACGTCGGGGTAAATCGTGCCTTGCGCCAGCCATTTGGCGTTGGTAAGTTTTTTCTCTTCGGCATCAAATACTTCGATAAATTCCGCGCCGATGATTTTGCGTTTTTTCTCAGGGTCGGTCACGCCGGCGAGTTTCGCCATAAACTGCCCTTCGGCATCGACGTGTATCACTTTCACACCCAAGTTGCGGGCGAACATATCCATCACCATTTTGCCTTCGTTCAGGCGCAACAAACCGTGATCGACGAACACGCAGGTCAGTTGGTCGCCGATGGCGCGGTGAATCAGCGCGGCCGCTACGGAAGAGTCCACGCCGCCGGACAGACCCAAAATCACTTCGTCGCTGCCGACCTGTTCGCAGATTTTGGCAATGGCTTCTTCGATGTAGTTCGGCATCGTCCAGCTCGGTTGCGCGCCGCAGATGTCCAAGACAAAGCGGTTCAACAGGGCGCGGCCTTGTTTGGTGTGGGTAACTTCGGGGTGGAACTGGATGCCGTAGAATTGTTTTTCGGCGTTTTCCATCATGGCAATCGGGCAGGACGGAGTATCGCCGATGACGGCGAAACCGTCGGGCAGTTTGGACACTTTGTCGCCGTGGCTCATCCATACGTCGAGTGTGTTGGGCGCGTCGTCGTAAATATCGCGGGTCAGCTCGCTGTCTATGGTTTTAACTTGCGCGTAACCGAATTCACGTTGGTTACCCGAGGTAACTTCGCCGCCCAAGTGGTGCGCCATAAACTGCATTCCGTAGCAGATGCCCAAAACCGGAATGCCCAAATCAAAAATACCGGTATCGGCTTGATAATCGGATTCGTAAACGGAATTAGGGCCGCCGGAAAGGATGATGCCTTTCGGATTGAAGGCTTTGATTTCGTCCAAAGGCATATCGAAGGAATGCAGTTCGCAGTAAACGTGGGCTTCGCGCACGCGGCGGGCAATCAGCTGGGTAACTTGCGAACCGAAGTCGAGGATGAGGATTTTGTCTTGGGTCATAATGGGTTTTACAGTGATTGAAGATAATCGGATGGGTCGGCGGATATGATACCGTCTGAAGGGGTCGGAGCGATTGTACCATTTCAGACGGCATTTTGTTTATGCCGTCCGGACGGCGGCATCTTTGTTTGAGATATTGCGTAACATCGTGTAGTAGCCGTTTTGGGACATCAGTTGTTCGTGTGTGCCTTGTTCGATGATTTTGCCGTCGTCCATTACGATGATGCGGTCGGCCCCTTCGATGGTGGTCAGGCGGTGGGCGACGATGATGCCGGTGCGGTTTTCCATCAGGCGTTCGAGCGCTTGTTGGACGAGGCGTTCGGATTCGTTGTCCAATGCGCTGGTGGCTTCGTCCAATAATAATATCGGCGCGTCTTTCAAAATAGCGCGGGCAATGGCGACGCGTTGCCGCTGTCCGCCGGACAAGTTGCTGCCGTTCGATCCGATGGGCTGGTGCAGTCCGAGCGGGGATGCGTCGATCAGGCTTTGCAGGTTGGCGGCTTGGAGGGCGGACAGGACTTCGGATTCGCCCGCGTCGGGACGGCTGTATCGGACGTTTTCAAACAGGGTGTCGTCAAACAGGAATACGTCTTGGGAGACGAGGGCGAATTGGGCGCGCAGGCAGTCGAGTTTGATGTCGGCGATGTCGATACCGTCTATGCAGATGTTGCCGGCGGTGGGTTCGACAAAGCGGGGCAGCAGGTTGACGACGGTGGATTTGCCGCTGCCGGAACGTCCGACCAGGGCGACGCGTTCGCCTTGTCTGATGTCGAGATTGAAATTGTCGAGGGCTTTGATGCCGTCTGAACGGTATTCGACATCGACGTTGCGGAAGCTGATGCGCCCTTCGACACGCTGCGGCGCGAGTGTGCCTTTGTCCTGTTCGGGCGGGGTGTCGAGAAATGCACATACGCCGTCGGCGGCGAGGAACATCGTCTGCATAGGGATGCTGATGTTGGCAAGGCTTTTGATGGGTGCGTACATTTGCAGCATCGCGACGATGAATGCCATAAATTCGCCGATGGTGGTGTAGCCGTTTTGGCTTTGCCACAGGGCGATGAAGATGACGACGGCGAGGGCGATCGAGGCAATCAGTTCGCTGAACGGGGAATGTGCCGCCGTTGCCTGCGTGATTTTTTTGCTGAGGCGGACGATGGTGCGGTTGACCGCGTCGAACCGGTTTGCCGCCTGCGCCTGCCCGTTGAACAGCTTGACGACGCGGTGTCCCTGATGGGTTTCAGCAATCACGTTGTTCATCGTGCCTATGCTTTTTTGCGAGTCGGAAATGACGTGCTTCAGACGGTCGCGGTAGTAGCGCGAGAGCAGGGAGAGCAGGGGGAACATCAGGACGACGATGAGGCTGAGCTGCCAGTTGAGGTAAAGCAGGACGATGGTCAGGCCGGTAACAATCATCGTGTCGCGCGTGAGGACGGTAAAGATGTCGCTGGCGTTACTGACCGACTGTTCGGTCAGGTTGAGCATATTCATCAGTACGGTGCCGGACGGCGTTTCCTGATGGTAGCGGGAGGAAAGGGTCAGCATTTTGGCAAACATATCTTTGCGGATTTTGCTGATGGTCATCACGGAGACCCAAGTCATCAGATAGGTGCTGGTAAAGCGGCAGATGCCACGGATGACGACGAGGATGATGAGAAAGAGCGGGACGGTCCAGATTTTGTTTTCCGTCCCCCAAACCATATAGGTAAACTGTTCGCGCCAGTTTTGCAGGGTGGAAATGATGCCGGCGGCGGCAGACAGCTCGGGCGGCGCGGCGGGTGCGGAAAAGCCGTGGTTAATCAGAGGGGCGATGAAGGCGGCAAGGTAGCTTTCGGTGGCGGCAACGCCGAAAATGGCAATCAGGGCGGCAACGATGCGGATTTTGTAGGGGCGGACGTACGCCATCAGGCGCATAAAGCTGCGCGCGTCTTCTTTTTTAAACAGTCCGAAAGTCAGTTTTTCTATCATATCGGTAGGGCGGGAACTGCAATGGCAGCCGCTGTCGGTGGTTTGGTAGGGATGGATTATAGCGCAAATATGCGGCTGTTTGCCGTTCGGACGTGAAAAGCAGCCTGAGGCATGCAGGCTGCTTTTTGCGGAACGAAGTCAGTGTGCTTCTATAAAGGCGGCAATCTGTCCGGCATCGGTCAGTGCGCTGCACGCGGCGGCCTTGTTGATGCGTTTTGCCAAGCCTGCCAACACTTTGCCTGGGCCGCATTCGGCGGATTCGGTGATGCCGTCTGAAACAAGGGCGTTGACGGTTTCCGTCCAGCGTACGGGGCTGTAAAGCTGGCGGACGAGCGCGTCTTTGATTTTGTCGGCATCATCGTAGGCGGCAACGTCGGCATTGTGGATGACGCGGATTTGCGGCTGCTTGATTACAACCGATTTCAGGGCCTCGGCAAGTTTGTCGGCGGCGGGTTTCATCAGGCTGCAATGGGAAGGTACGGACACGGGCAGCGGCAGGGCGCGTTTGGCACCGGCTTCTTTGGCAACGGTCATGGCGCGCTCGACGGCAGCGGCATTGCCTGCAATCACGACTTGTCCGGGCGAGTTGAAGTTGACGGCTTCGACCACTTCATCCTGTGCGGATTCGGCGCAAATCTGCCTGACCTGTTCATCTTCCAAACCCAAAATTGCCGCCATTGCGCCTACGCCTTGCGGTACGGCGGATTGCATCAATTCGGCGCGCAGGCGCACGAGTTTGACGGCGTCGGCGAAATCCAATGCGCCGGCGGCGACAAGCGCGGTATATTCGCCGAGGCTGTGTCCGGCAACGGCGGCAGGCGTTTTGCCGCCCGCTTCCAAATAGGCGCGGTAAACGGCAACGCCGGCGGCGAGCATGATGGGTTGGGTATTGACGGTTTGTCCGATGATTTCGGCATCGCTGCCGTTTATCATCGCCCACAAGTCTTGACCCAATATGGCGGATGCTTCGTCAAATGTGTTTTTGACGACGGCATGCCCTGTAAAGCCGTTCATCATGCCGAGGCTTTGAGAACCTTGTCCGGGGAAGAAGAATGCGAAAGACATGGTATTCCTTTGTTTGGTTGGATAATCAGGTATTCTGCCCGAGTTTTACGAAAAATTCAGGCGGGACAAAATAATAAATCAGGATGAGGGTCGCCAGGACATTACCTGAAACAGTCAGACGGAACAGCACAACAAAACGCTTTTTCGCCGTTTTATGTCTGAATGTCATGCTGCCGAAATACGCGCCCGTCCAACCGCCGAGCAATGCAGGCAGGAGCAGGCAGTATTCGGGAATGCGGTACTTTCCCTGTACGGCACGCCGTTTGTCTATGCCGTAAAGTGCAAATGTGTAGAGGGATAATATTGCGTAACACGCACCTAATATGGGGAAAAACATCGAGACGGCAGGTAAAAATGCCGCACACGCAATCGGTTTGAGGAGGGTTGGCCGTTTCATGGTAAGGGAAATGCCGTCTGAAAACTTGTTTCAGACGGCATCAGGTTAATATTCCATCAATACCGCGCCCCACGCGAAACCGCCGCCTATGCCTTCGAGCAGCAGGTTTTGACCGCGTTTGATTTGTCCGCTGCTGATGCCCGCGTCCAAAGCCAGCGGAATCGAGGCGGCGGAAGTATTGCCGTGGTCTTGGACGGTTAAGATCACTTTGTCCATGCTCAGCCCCAAATGTTTCGCAGTGGATTCGATGATGCGGCGGTTTGCCTGATGGGGAACAATCCAGTCGATTTGTTCGGCGGTATAACCGGCTTCGCTGATGACTTCGTCGGCGATTTTTGCCAGCATTTTGACGGCAAACTTGAACACGCCGGGGCCGTCCATTTTGACGTAGGGAGAGCCGCAGATTTTTCCTTCGGCGATTTTCCCGGGGGCGTTGAGTAGGTTCAGATAATTGCCGTCGGCTTTGAGTTTGGCGTGGATGATGCCCGGTTTGTCCGCCGCGCTTAAAACCACCGCTCCCGCACCGTCGCCGAACAATACGCAGGTTGTGCGGTCATTCCAGTCTACAATGCGGCTGAAGGTTTCCGCGCCGATGACCAGTGCGTTTTTCGCCATACCGCTTTTAATGTAGGCGTTTGCCGTAGTCAGCGCGTACATAAAGCCCGCACACACCGCCTGTACGTCAAACGCGGGACAGCCGTTGGTGATGCCCAATTTTTGCTGCACGATGGTTGCAGTAGATGGAAACTGCATATCCGGCGTTGCCGTTGCCACAATAATCAAATCGATTTCGCCGCCGTCCAATCCGGCAGCATCCAGGGCGCGACGGGCCGCTTCGGCTGCAAGGTCGCTGGTTTTTTCGTTTTCGGCTGCAATATGGCGGAATTTGATGCCCGTGCGCGCGGTAATCCACTCGTCAGAGGTATCTACCTTTTGGGCAAGGTCGTCATTGCTGACGCGGTTGGCAGGAAGATAGCTGCCCGTGCCGGAAATTTTTGCATACTGCATGGGAACGGCCTTTTTGGAGAGTTGGTTCAGATTCGGCTATTGTAAGCGAAAAACCAATGATTGCCCAATACGGGCAGGGTGCAAATGACGGAAACAGGGGTGGGGGTATGGTTTGGGATACAGATGGTTTTCAGATGCAGATTGCCGTGGACAGGCAGGGCGGGGTTGCCGATACGCTGTTTTAAGCGAAGGAAATGCCGTCTGAAAACCAAACCTGCTTCAGACGGCATTTTGATTGTTGGGTTTCCATCAAATTATTGGTGCCGGTGTTTGTTTTTGTATCATAAATTCAGAAATGATATTTTGAATTGTAGAAATATTTTTAGAGATATGCTCAATAGGGTAGAAGTCTCCCCAAATTTCCATTGTATTTCCACTATAATTTTCTGTTTTAAGGTTTTTGACTTCAATATCCCCGTCTTCTAAAATTGTTTGAATCATTGGCAAATAACATCCTTCTTCAAAATAGATAGTTAATTCGGTATTGCCAAATTTGGGTTCAGGAATAATTCTGAAAACAAGGACGCCGGCTTTTTTCTCAAAATTTGATACGGAAAAAAAGTAATTGATTTCCCTAATGTCAGGATTTTCCAAAACGGGGATTTGGATTCGCTCCCCGTTGTCTGCCATAAAAAATCCGCCAAAAATGACCGTCGATGTTTTCATGTTTATCAACCCATTGGCTTTATTGGTTAATCGGACGTGCTTTCTATCTCAAATTCCTTGTTGATAAAAGAAATTTCCCGGGATTCTTGTTCCGTCAGCCGGACATCGAAATCTTCGATATAAGTACACAGGATTTCAAAAGCCAAAAAACGTTCCGAATAATGAATATAATCCAATGCGGATTCAATCAGATGGACATCAAGCCTGCCTTCAAGGGATTTTCCGAACTTCATAATCCGTTTGTCTAGAGCTTTCATCCGTTTTTCTAATGTCTTCATTTCTCAAATACTTTTTATTTTACAGGGAAGTATCTGGGAAGTGCCGGACAGGCGCATCGCCGTCCGCACCCGCAGGTTTGGTGCGGACAGATGCCGTCTGAAACGGTTGGTTTTCAGACGGCATAGGGTATGTTTCTTTACAAGTCGGCAGCGATTTCGTTTTGGGCGGCTTTGGCAGCTTCGAGTGCGGCGAGCTGTTCGGCTACGCCTTGTTCGATTTTAGAAAGGCTGGCAGACTTGGCTTCATGGTAGGCTTCTTCGAGGGCATAGCGGAAACCGGTTTCGTCTGTGCCGCCGTGGCTTTTAATCACGATGCCGCGCAGCCCGAGCAGGATGGCCCCGTTGAATTTGCGCGGGTCGAGTTTGTTTTTCAACCCTTTGAGGGCGGGTAGGGCGGCAACGGCGGCAAGTTTGTTGAACAGGTTGCTTTGGAATTCGCGACGGATGGCTCCGCTCATGAATTTGACCGCGCCTTCGATGGTTTTGAGCATGACGTTGCCGACAAAGCCGTCGGCGACGACGACATCTGCTTCGCCGTACAGGATGCTGTTGCTTTCGATGTTGCCGATAAAGTTGAGTTTGCTGTTTTGCAGCAGTTTGTAGGTTTGTTTGACGGTGTCCGTACCTTTGATGTCTTCCGTGCCGACGTTGACCAGCCCGACGCGCGGCTGTCCTTTTTGAGGATGGAGTGCGTGGACGAGTTCGCTGCCGATAACGGCAAATTGGGTGAGCTGTTCGGGGGTGCAGTCGACGTTCGCGCCAAGGTCGAGTGCAAGGGTAACATGGTCGGTGTCGGACGGGAGGAATTTGGCGATGGCGGGGCGTTCGATGCCGGGTATGGTCTTAAGGACGAAACGTGCGGTTGCCATGAGTGCGCCCGTGTTGCCTGCGGATACGGCGGCTTGGGCTTTGCCTTCTTTAACCTGGTTGATGGCAACGCGCATGGAGGAGTCTTTTTTGTTCTTTAGGGCGGACTGAGGGGATTCATCCATGCCGACGACTTGGGTGGTATGGCAGATGTCGATGCGTTCCATCGGCGCGCCTGCTGCGTTCAGGGCTTGGCGGAGCTGTGCTTCGTCGCCGGTCATAATCAGGCGGACATCGGGATGTGCTTGGAGGAATGCGGTTGCGCCGGGTACGGTAACGGCAAGTCCTTGGTCGCCGCCCATGGCATCTACGGCCAATGTAATCATAGGGGTTTCTCCGGTAGGTTTTCGGTCTGCGGCAGGGATCGGATGGGTTTTCAGACGGCATCGGTTCGGAAAATATGCCGTCTGAAGGGGTCAGCCTCGGCTTTCGGCAAGACGGTTGTGTTCGTCGATATCGAGTGCATCCCATGGATAGTTAATCCACCAGTCGTCTACGGTGATGCCGCTGAAATAGGGAATGCCTTCGGGGATTTTGCCTGCTTTGGCTTTGATTTTTTCGTGCAGTACGGCGACGCCGATGGTGTCGAAGTCTTCCTTAAGCAGTTCTTTCAGGCAGAACTCCATGGTTACGCGGCTGTCGTCCACTTCATCGACGACGAGCACGTTTTTGCCCCGCAGGGCTTCGGGAACGGGGTCTAGCCATTGGACTTTTTTGACTTCTTCGGTAACTTGTCCTTCGTTGTCGCTGTCGTAATAGGCGGTGGTTACGGCATAAATCGGAATTTCCAGAAAACAGCGCAGCATACGTGCCGGAATAAAGCCGCCGCCGCCGATGGCGATCATGGCATCGTATTTGACGCCGGCGTTCCGGATTTTTTCTGCCAATGCTTTGATGACGCGGTGGATGTCATCGTAGGTGTACCAGATTTTCTGTTTCATCGGAATTTCCTTGGTGCTTTCGGGTATGTTTTCAAAATACGGGATATTATACGGAACGCTTTGTCCCTGTATATTGACCTATGGCGAAAGTTTGTACGGATGTTGCATCCAATACAAAAAAAGCCAGTAATTGCATGGCAATGTTCTGGCTTTTTCAGTCAGTCGAATAGGGATTATTCGCCTTTGGCTTTGACCACTTTGCGGCCGCGGTACATACCGTTTGGAGAAATGTGGTGCGGGCGGTGCACTTCGCCGGTTGTGCTGTCGACAGACAGTGCGGGCGCGGTCAGTGCGTCGTGAGAACGGTGCATACCGCGTTTGGAAGGGGATTTTTTGTTTTGTTGAACGGCCATTTCAAGCTCCTAGATAAATAAACTGTGTCCTAATTAACTGCTTTTCAAACCTGCCAAAACAGCAAAGGGGTTTGGTTTGTCCCGATTGACTTCTTCCAGTGTCCCATTGTCGCCGCAGTCTTCGTGTCGAGGGGAGAAGGGGAGCGACATCAGGATTTGGTCTTCGACCAAGGTTTGTACGTCAAGCTCTTTTTCAAGCAGCATGCCTTCCAATTCTTCATCGGCAAGCATGGCTTCGTCCAAATCCCCTTCATCGGCAAACAGGACGATACGGCTGGTTTCGTCGAGCAGAAACGGTACGGGCGTAATGCAACGCTGGCAAACCAGGGGCATATCGGCTTTGACGTTCAAGTCGAGAAACAGGCGTTGCAACCGGTCGCGGCCGCCTTGCAGCGTAAACGACACGCGTGTCTGTTTGTCGGCCGGATAATCGTGCGAACTGACGCGTTCATCCAATTCTTCCAGCAGAAAACTGCCTTGCAGGTTCTGCCGTTCGGCGGCAAAAATTTCCGGGTCAATCAAATTAGGGTCTGACATAAACGGGGTATGATATAATTTAGATGTTCTAACGTCAATATTTTTAAGAAAAATGTTATGACGCACCGGAGACGGGTATCTGTGTTTCGGCGCATGGCTGGATTTTACCGCCCTTTCGGGCGTGTTTTCAACGGTAAGGAGGATGGGATGGGTTTGGCATTGCCTTTGATTTTGGGTACGAGTTCGGTTTTCCGCCGCGAACAGATGGAGCGGCTCGGTATTGATTTTCAGGCGGTATCGCCTGATTTCGACGAAACGCCGATGCTGGGGGAGTCTGCCCCTCAAACGGCATTGCGCCTTGCCGAGGGTAAGGCGAGGTCCTTGGCCGGACGTTTCCCCGAGGCGTTGATTGTCGGTGCGGACCAGGTAGCGTGGTGCGACGGCAGGCAGTGGGGTAAGCCGATGAACCTTGCCAACGCGCAAAAGATGTTGATGCATTTGAGCGGCAGGGAGATTGAGTTTTACAGTGCGGTCGTTCTGCTAAATACGGTTACGGGCACGATGTGGCAGCATATCGATAAGACTGTGGTCGTGATGAGGAAGTTGGACGAGTTGCATATACTCCGCTATTTGGAGCGCGAGCCTGATGCGGTTTATTGCTCGTGTGCGTTGAAGAGTGAGGATTTGGGTGCATTGTTGATCGAACGGATTGAGAGTACCGATCCGAATGCTTTAATCGGTTTGCCGGTTTTCCGTCTGGTCGATTTCTTGAAAAATGAGGGACTGGATGTTTTGTAACTGCCCGTTTATGCCGTCTGAAGGGTTCAGACGGCATTTTTAACTGACGAGTGAGGGAATGATGTCTCCTGTTTTGTATTTGATTCCTACGCCTTTGGGTACACCTGACACGCCGTGCCTGTTGCCGCATGAACAACAGGCGGTTGTCGGGCTGACGGATTTTGTCGTGGAAGCGGAAAAAACGGCGCGTGCGCATTTGAAACATTTGGGCGTGACTACGCCTATCCGCGAGCTGAATCTGCAAACGTTGAATGAACACACGGATTTGAAGACTTTGCCGGAATTGCTGAAACCTTTGCAAGAAGGGCGCAGTATGGGCATTGTCAGCGAGGCGGGTTGCCCGGCCATTGCCGATCCGGGCGCGAATTTGGTGGCGTTGGCGCATAAGCACGGTTTTGAAGTACGGCCTTTGGTCGGCCCGTCCAGCTTGTTGCTGGCACTGATGTCTTCGGGTGCGAATGGGCAGAACTTTGCGTTTAAGGGTTATCTGCCGTCTGAAAAAAATGAGCGGATTCAGAGTTTGAAGGCTTTGGAGCAACGTTCGCGCCAGCAGAATGAAACGCAGCTGTTTATCGAAACGCCGTATCGCAATGATGCCTTGTTGGCTGATGCGGTGGAAAACCTGTATCCTGAAACGCGCTTGTGCGTAGCTACGGACTTGACCTTGCCGACACAGGAAATCATCAGCCAGACGGTTGCGCAGTGGCGAAAAAGAAAAGAAATGCCCAATCTGAAAAAACGCCCGACGATTTTTGTGATGTATGCGGGTTGAAGATTTCCGCCCCGATAGGGGGTGAACAATAAAAATGCCGTCTGAACAGGTTTCAGACGGCATTTTTCATGCTGTGGCATCTAGGAAACAACTTCGCCTTGGGCGCGTTGTTTTTCGATGCTGCGGTTGATGTGCCACTGCTGGGTGATGGTTACGAGGTTGTTGACCACCCAGTACATAACCAAACCGGCAGGGAAGAAGAAGAACATAACGGAGAAAACCAAAGGCATGATTTTCATCATTTTCGCCTGCATCGGGTCGGTCGGCGGCGGATTGAGGAAGGTTTGGGCAAACATGGTTACCGCCATAATGATGGGCAGGATGTAGTAGGGGTCGGCGCGGCTGAGGTCGGTAATCCAGCCCAGCCAAGGTGCCTGGCGCAATTCTACGGAGGCGAACAATGCCCAGTACAAGCCGATGAAGACGGGGATTTGCAACAACATAGGCAGACAGCCGCCCAGCGGGTTGATTTTTTCGTCTTTGTAAAGCTGCATCATCGCTTGTTGTTGCGCCATACGGTCGTCGCCGTATTTCTCTTTGATGGCTTGCAGTTTGGGTGCGGCGGCGCGCATTTTTGCCATCGAGCGGTAGGACGCGTTGGTCAGCGGGTAGAGGACGGCTTTGACGATGATGGTCAAAACGACGATTGCCCAGCCCCAGTTGCCGATGATGTTGTGCAGTTGGTTCAGGAGCCAGAAGAGTGGGGAAGCGAACCAGTGTACTTTGCCGTAGTCTTTTGCCAGTTGCAGGTTGTCGGCGATGTTTGCGATAACGGATGTGGTCTGCGGGCCGGCGTAGAGGTTGATGGAGGCTTCGGATTTCGCGCCGTTTTGGATAGCGGCTAAAGGCACGCTGACGCTGGTGCTGTACAGGTTGTCGTTGCGGCGTTTGATGTCGATACGGCAGTCGCCAGCGGCGCAAACGCTTTGTCCGCCTTTAGGCTGCAAAATCCAAGCGGACATAAAGTGGTGTTCAATCATGCCGAGCCAGCCGGTTTGGGTTTTGCGGGCGTATTCGGCTTCGTTTTTGCCGGATTTCGCATCGTCGTCCAAGTCGGAGAAGCTGACTTTTTGGAATTTGTCTTCAGGAGTGTACACGACGGGGCCGAGGTAGGAACGTGTGAAGTAGCCTTGGCCTTCCGGTTGGCTGTGGTCGCGTACGATGCGATAGTCCGCGCTCAGGTTGGCGGGTTTGCCGCTGGTGTTGGTGATGTCGAAACGGACGTTGACGAGGTAGCTGTCTTTGGTAAAGGTATAGACTTTGTCGATTTTCAGTCCGTTGGTTTCGGGCGCGCTCAGGCGGACTTCGACTTT
Source organism: Neisseria sp. SLRRB23 (assembly GCF_050896295.1). Classification (NCBI taxonomy): domain Bacteria; kingdom Pseudomonadati; phylum Pseudomonadota; class Betaproteobacteria; order Neisseriales; family Neisseriaceae; genus Neisseria; species Neisseria sp. SLRRB23. The sequence continues at coordinate 14,743 of NZ_JBPBFH010000016.1, read as the reverse complement.
GTCGCCGTTGAGGCTGTATTGTTTTTGGGCGGCGGTAAAGTTGACGCCTTTCAGGATGTTGTTGCCTTGTGCGTCCAAAAGCTCGGATTGGGCAACGTAGGTGTATTCTTTGCTGTCGTCAAATAGGGAGAAGGGTTTGTTTTCGTTGCCGTTTGCTTTGTATTTGAGCAGGGTCAGCCGACGCAGGTCGCCGCTTTTTTCATCAATGACGGCTTGAACCGTGTCGGTCGTTACGGTAATCGGCGTTGCGGGGGCGAGCGCGGCTTCGGCGGAAGCAGTTACGGCCTGTTGTTGTGCTGCCTGTTGGGGAGCGGGGACGGGCTTCGGAGTGGGGAACATCTTTTCCCATCCGATCATAATCACCAGTGCGATGGCGAAAAACGCCGTGAGTCTTTTAAAATCCATAAGAGTTTCCTGAATGGTCGGAAATGCCGCAGGTTGCGGATTCCGATAGACGGGGAATAACGGCAGGCTTTATACCCGGCGGTCGTGCCGCCTGCCCGAAGTTTCAGACGGCATTATATAGAAACCGATGGGAAATAAAAGAAAAGCGTGCAGTTTGAATATCGGGTCAGGGAACGGGGTCGTGTCCGTGTCCGCCGAGGGGGTGGCATCGGGCGATGCGTTTTGCCGCAAGCAGGCCGCCTTTGAATGCGCCATATTTTTTGACGGCTTCGACGGCATATTGCGAACAGGTCGGCGTATAGCGGCAGCGGGGCGGAATCAGCGGGCTGATGCAGTATTGGTAGAACTTTATCAGTCCCAGCAGCAGTTTGGATAACAGAAAGTTCATGGAGGATGCCTTATGTGTAAACCCGCCGGCGTATGCCGTATCGCCCGATTTATGCCTGTTTTTTGCAGTTTGGGTCCGAACCGCCCAGCATGAGCTGCGCCAGTTCTTCCCGTGCCTGTGCCGCAGCGTCCCTGCCGAATTTCCGATGGGCGCGGACAACGAAATCTTGCGGCGGCAGCTTGTTTTTATTTAATCTGAACCAGTCGCGGATAACGCGTTTCATGTAATTCCGTTCGTTGGCCCGTTTGGCTGTTTTTTTACCGACGACCAGCCCGAGGCGGGGGTACCCCAGTCCGTTGCCGTCTGAACGGGAGACTTGCAGAAGGTCTCGGCTGCGGCGTTTCCTGAATGCAAAAACGGATGAAAAATCATCCGTTTTTAACAAGCGGTACTGCCTTCCGAAGCGGTAGTCCAAAATTATACCGCCAGGCGTTTGCGGCCTTTGGCGCGGCGTGCAGCCAATACTGCGCGGCCGCCGCGTGTTTTGGAGCGCACCAGGAAGCCGTGGGTGCGTTTGCGTTTGGTAACGGAAGGTTGATAAGTGCGTTTCATGATGTTTCCTAAAATAGAATGGGTAGATAATTAAACCGTGAATTACACTCCAATTTGCTGCTTTTGTCAATCAATATAGAAACTTTGCAGGAGGATTGCCCGATTTCCTGCAAATTTCTGCCGCCTTTCTGTGGATAAATTTTTGCACGGGTTGTGGATAAAATATCGGCGAGTCGGTATAATCGGTTCGCTGCATTTTGAACCGATGTGTGTTCAACAGATTTGTTTTCTTTTTGAAAATATTATATTTTCTTTGTTTTCGATTTCATTTTTACCGATTCGAGCTTATCTATGACACTAGCAGAGTTTTGGCCGCTGTGCCTCCGCCGTCTTCACGATATATTGCCTCACGGGCAGTTTGCGCAATGGATTGCGCCCCTTACGGTCGGTGAAGAAGGGGAAGTGTGGGTGGTGTACGGTAAAAACCAGTTTGCCTGCAATATGCTTAAGAGCCAGTTTGCCGGGAAAATCGAGGCGGTGATGCAGGAATTGGTGCCTAACCGTGCCGCATTCATATTCAAACCCGGCGAAGGCATACGCTATGAGATGGCGGATGTCGAGGTTGTAGAAAAACCACCCGTGCACGAGGTGCGGGATGAATTGCCGGTGCAGGCGGAGTTGTCGGATGAAATGCCGTCTGAAGGGTCTGCCAAATCCGTACAGGCGAAAACGGCGGCGGATATTTTGGCGGAACGTATGAAAAACCTCCCGCATGAGCCGCGCCATACTGCCGAACCTGCTTCCCGTCCGGAAGCGGAGGTGCTTGCGAAAGCGCGGACGGATGCGCAGCGTGATGCGGAAGAGGCGCGTTACGAACAAACCAACCTGTCTTCGGATTACACGTTTGATACGTTGGTAGAAGGTAAGGGCAACCGCCTTGCAGCTGCCGCCGCGCAGGCGATAGCGGAAAGTCCGGGACAGAGTTATAACCCGTTTTTTCTCTATGGCAGTACGGGTTTGGGTAAAACCCACTTGGTTCAGGCCGTGGGTAACGAGCTGTTGAAAAACCGTCCCGATGCGAAAGTGCGCTATATGCATTCGGACGACTATATCCGCAGCTTTATGAAGGCGGTTCGCAACAATACCTATGACGTATTCAAGCAGCAATACAAGCAATACGACCTGCTGATTATCGACGACATCCAGTTCATCAAAGGCAAAGACCGTACGATGGAGGAATTCTTCTATCTGTACAATCATTTCCACAACGAGAAAAAACAGCTCATCCTCACTTGCGATGTGTTGCCTGCCAAAATCGAAGGCATGGACGACCGGCTCAAATCGCGTTTCTCTTGGGGTTTGACTTTGGAACTCGAACCGCCCGAATTGGAAATGCGCATCGCCATTTTGCAGAAAAAGGCAGAGGCGGCGGGTATCAGCATCGAAGACGAGGCGGCATTGTTTATTGCCAACCTGATCCGTTCCAATGTGCGCGAATTGGAAGGTGCGTTTAACCGTGTCAGTGCGAGCAGCCGCTTTATGAACCGGCCGGTTATCGATATCGATTTGGCGCGTACGGCTTTGCAGGACATTATTGCCGAGAAGCATAAGGTCATTACCGCCGATATTATTATTGATGCCGTTGCCAAATATTACCGTATCAGAATCAGCGATGTGCTCGGTAAGAAACGGACACGAAACATTGCCCGTCCGCGCCAGGTGGCGATGAGCCTGACCAAAGAGCTGACCACGTTGAGCCTGCCGTCTATCGGCGATTCGTTTGGCGGGCGCGACCATACGACCGTTATGCACGGTATCAGGGCCGTGTCGAAACTGCGCGAAGAAGATCCGGAATTGGCTCAGGATTATGAAAAGCTGCTGATTCTGATTCAAAACTGATGGAAAACGTTTTCAGACGGCATGATATTGCACAAGCCGTCCGAAGGGTAAAGATACAAACCGATTCAAAGGAGCGAATATGTTGATTTTACAAGCCGAGCGCGACAGCCTGCTCAAGCCGTTGCAAGCCGTTACCGGCATTGTCGAACGCCGCCACACCCTGCCTATCCTGTCCAATGTGCTGATTGAGGGCAGGGACGGTCAAACCCGGCTTTTGGCAACCGATTTGGAAATCCAAATCGATACTTCCGGTCCGGAATGCAGTGCGGCGGATTTTCGTATTACGACCAATGCCAAGAAATTTCAGGACATTTTACGGGCACTGCCGGCAGGTGCATTGGTTTCGTTGGATTGGGACGACAACCGTCTGACGTTGAAGGCGGGCAAGTCCCGTTTTGCCCTGCAAACCCTGCCTGCCGAAGATTTTCCTCAAATGAATATCGGCGAGGATGTCAGTGCCGTTTTCGAGTTGGAACAGGAAGCCTTCAAGTCCATGCTTTCACAGGTTCAATACAGTATGGCGGTGCAGGACATCCGCTATTATCTCAACGGTTTGCTGATGCAGGTCGAAGGCGGGCAATTGCGCCTTGTGGCGACAGACGGACACCGGCTTGCTTATTCGGCTTGCGCCATTGATGCGGATTTGCCGCGAACCGAGGTTATTTTGCCGCGCAAAACGGTTTTGGAGCTTTTCAAACTGTTGAATAATCCGTCCGATCCGATTCAGGTGGAACTCTTGGACAAACAGGTTCGCTTCCGTTGCAACAGCACAACCATCGTCAGCAAAGTCATTGACGGCAAATTCCCTGATTTCAACCGTGTGATTCCTTTGGATAACGACAAGATTTTCGTGTTGTCGAGGGCGGAATTGTTGGGCGCGTTGGAACGTGCATCGATTCTTGCTAATGAAAAATTCCGCGGTGCGCGATTGTTTTTGCAGCCCGGCCTCTTGAGCGTTGTGTGCAGCAACAACGAACAGGAAGAAGCGCGCGAAGAAATCGAGATTGCCTATCAGGGCGGCGAACTTGAAGTTGGTTTCAATATCGGTTATCTGATGGACGTGTTGCGAAATATTCATTCCGACGATGTGCAGCTTGCTTTCGGCGATGCCAACCGTTCGACCTTGTTTACCGTACCGAACAATCCGAATTTCAAATATATTGTGATGCCGATGCGGATTTGACGGTTTTCCGGAGCGCGATGCCCGTATTGGAGATATGCCCCGAACCGTGCAGGCGGATTCGGGGTTTTGTTCGGCTGTCGGAAAGGTATAGTGGATTAACAAAAACCAGTACAGCGTTGCCTCGCCTTAGCTCAAAGAGAACGATTCTCTAAGGTGCTGAAGCACCAAGTGAATCGGTTCCGTACTATTTGTACTGTCTGCGGCTTCGTCGCCTTGTCCTGATTTTTGTTAATCCACTATAATGCCGTCTGGAATGCGGCGGATTGGGGTTGGGAGCGTATAGGGGAAGTGCTTGTGTGGAAATGGCGAAGGTGTGTTTTTGATTCCAGTCCGCCCTGTTTAGATTGCTGCAAAGCTATGCCGTCTGAAACGGAAAGGTTTCAGACGGCATGGTTTTTGATTGGGGCGGTACGGGTCAGCCTCCGAGCAAATCCCACAAATCGTTTTGCAGGTCGACTTCGGATTTGCCTTCGGCAGGTGTGGCTCTGATATAGCTGCCGTCCGGCTGCATCAGCCATGCATGGGTGTTGTCGTCCAGTGCCATGGTCAGTCCTTCATGTATAACGCGCTTTTTGAGGGTTGGCGTGGTAACTGGCGTTGCTACTTCAATGCGTCGGAAGAAGTTGCGTCCCATCCAGTCTGCGCTGGAAATAAACGTATCGTCCGCGCCGTTGTTGTGGAAGCAGTAAATCCGTGAGTGTTCGAGCTGTCTGCCGACGATGGAGCGGACGCGGATGTTTTCGGACAATCCTTTTACACCGGGACGCAGGGTGCACATGCCGCGCACAATCAAGTCGACTTGCACGCCTGCTGCGCTGGCTTGGTACAGCGCATCAATCACGCTCAGTTCGATAAGCGAATTCATCTTGGCAGTAATCCGTGCCGGCTTGCCTGCTTTGGCGTGTGCGGTTTCCTGTCTGATGCGGTTGATGACCATTTTGTGCAGGGTAAAGGGGCTCTGATAGAGCTTGTTCAGACGGCCGGGTTTGCCCAAACCTGTGATTTCCATAAACAAAGTGTTTACGTCGGCGGTAATTTGGTCGTCGTCGGTAATGATGCCGAAGTCGGTGTAGATGCGCGATGTGCCTTGGTGGTAGTTGCCGGTACCGAGGTGGGCATAACGTTTGAGCACGCCGTCCTCGCGGCGGATGACCAGTGCCATTTTGGCATGAACTTTATAGCCGAATACGCCGTAAACGACGTGTGCACCTGCATTTTCAAGCTGTTGCGCCCAGTTGACGTTGTTGGCCTCATCAAAACGCGCCATCAGTTCGACCACGACGGTAACCTGTTTGCCTGCCAACGCGGCCTTCATCAAGGCGCGTACGAGTTCGGAATTGCTGCCGGTGCGGTAGATGGTCATTTTGACGGCAAGGACGGCGGGGTCTGCGGCGGCTTCGCGTATCATGTGGACGACGGGGTCGAAGGACTGGTACGGATGGTGCAGAAGGATAGGTGCGCGGCGTATCAGTTTGAATATCGAGCCGTTTTTACCCAAGGCTTTCAACCTGCCTTGTGTATGGGGCGGAAATTTTAAATCAGGACGGTCAACCAAATCGGGAACGGCGTTGAGGCGTACGAGGTTGACCGGACCTTTGACTTGGTAAAGTTCGGCAGCGGTCAGTTTGAATTGCGACAGCAGGAAGTCGTGGATGTAGGCAGGGCAGGTGTCGGCGACTTCAAGGCGTACGCCGTCTCCGTATTCCCGATCGTGCAGTTCGTTTTGGATGGCAGCCCGGAGGTTTTTGAGGTCTTCTTCATCGACGGTCAAGTCGCTGTCGCGGGTGAGGCGGAATTGGTGGCAGCCTTTGACCGTCATGCCGGGAAAGAGTTTGCCGACGTGGGCGTGCAGGATGGAGGAGAGGAAGACAAAGCCGTGTCCGCCGCCACACAGTTCGGACGGCAGGGGAACAACGCGCGGCAGGATGCGCGGTGCCTGGACAATCGCCATACCCGAGGGTCTGCCGAATGCGTCTGTGCCGTCGAGTTCTACGGCAAAGTTCAGCGATTTGTTTAGCGGTCGCGGGAAGGGGTGGGAAGGGTCGAGTCCGATGGGGGTCAGAATCGGCAACAACTCACGGTCAAAATAGTCTTCAATCCATTTTTTCTGTGTGTCTGTCCAATTTCGGCGGCGGTAAAAAAAGATGCCTTCTTGTGCCAGTTCCGGTTGAAGGACGTTGTTAAACAGGTCGTATTGGTGCCGAATCAGCGAACGTGCTGCCTTAGTAACGTCCGCAATGGTTTCAGACGGCATTTTCCCGTTGTCCAGCTTGCGCCGGGGATGCAGTTTGTTTTCACGCTTGAGCCACGCCATGCGGACTTCGAAGAATTCATCGAGGTTGGATGAAACGATGCACAGGAAACGCAGACGTTCCAGCAGGGGGACGTTTTTGTCTTCTGCCTGCGCCAAAACACGGCGGTTGAATTCCAGCAGGCTCAGTTCTCGGCAGAGGATGCGGGTTTGTTCGTGCATAAGGTTCTCCTAGGTGCTGTCTGATTGTTCTGTTGGAAAAGGCAGGTAATGCCCCTGAAATCTTGAAGGTGTTTTTAACGTTTTTCAGACGGCATATGCATGGCTTTTATCAGGATTTGGGGCATGATGTGAAAACGGATACCGCTATATACGGTATCCGTCTGTTTAAATTACTTCCAATACAAAATAATGGCGTAGTTTTTCGTATACCGCGTCGCTGACGTTGATGCAGCCGTTGGTCATAATCCTGTCGGACACAACCGAAGATGCGATACGTTCGCTCCGTCTTTCCGACGGTATCTNATTCCAAACGCGGTGCAGGGCAAACAGGAAGTCGCCTTCCTGTTTGAATCCGATAACTTCGCCGCCGTATCCGGGTTTGTCGGTGCTGTTCAGTGTCAAATCAAACTTTCCTTTGGGTGTGGAAACGCCGATAAGGACAGGATGGCACTGATGGTCATCGGCAAAACAGAGTTCCGCTTTGGATGTGTTTACGATGACTTTTTTCTTTTGAATATAGGCACTGACCGCATCCGGTTGCCCCTGTGCATATATGGGAGCAACCATCGATAAGCCGCATAATATCTCTAAAAACAGGCGGAACGGCATATTGGATTATTGGCGGATACGTTTAGGCGTTGCTGGTACGATTTCGCGGATAATGACTTGCGGCTCGGCTTTAGGTGCAGGTGGTGGGCAGACGGCATCTTTCGGGAATACGGGATTCCAGTAGAAGCTGCGGGCAAATTTGTCTTTATCGAAAATCACTTTGTATTGGCAGGTAGTAACGCCTTCCACGCCGTAAGTGTTTTCAGGGTCGATACCTACGCCCGGGGTNTGGAAGTGGAACAGGTAATCCCATTCGTGTACGCCGTACATGCCTTCATCGTAATGCGGGCGACCCAGGATTTTGTAGATGTCGTCTTTGGTCAGGCCGGGGCGCATCTGATCCAGTTCGTCATAAGTCGGGAATGTGCCGCGCTTGTTGTCGAGCGTTACGGAATAGGGTTTTGGGAAGACCGGATTGTCGGTCGTGCCGTCGGCTTTGACGTTGCTTTTGGTTGCGCAGGCAGACAGAACGCCGGCTGCCAATACTGCTAAGCCAAGTTTAACGATTTGTTTTGTTTTCATGTGCAAAGTCCTTTTTGTCTGATACCTGTTTGCCGTCTGATTTGGCAGACTTGTTACAGGAAGTTTAAACGTTTGATTTTGGTTTGTAATATTAGCATAAAAAACGTGCGTATCAGTAAACGCAGTGTATTTGTACGGCATACGGAATGATGCGCGTGCGAATTTACGCATCCTGCCGGCAATTTGCCGATTCGCCGACATCGGCAACCTGTTATAATTCCTCTTTTTAAATTCCTAACGTTTTCAAGCGAAAAACAGAATGACCATGCAAGAACATTACCAGCCCGCCGCCATCGAGCCTGCGGCGCAGAAAAAATGGGACGACGAGCGTATTTTCAACGTCTCCGAAGACGCTTCCAAACCCAAATACTACTGCCTCTCTATGTTCCCCTATCCCAGCGGCAAGCTGCATATGGGGCACGTGCGCAACTACACCATCGGCGACGTATTGAGCCGCTTCAAACTTTTAAACGGCTTCAACGTTATGCAGCCTATGGGTTGGGACGCGTTCGGCATGCCTGCGGAAAACGCGGCGATGAAACACAATGTCGCCCCTGCCGCCTGGACTTACGACAACATCGAATACATGAAAACCCAGCTCAAAAGCCTGGGTTTTGCAATTGACTGGGCGCGCGAAGTCGCCACCTGCAAACCCGAATACTACCGCTGGGAACAATGGCTGTTTACCAAGCTGTTTGAAAAAGGCATCGTCTATCGCAAAAACGGCACGGTGAACTGGGACCCGGTCGACCAAACCGTCCTTGCCAACGAGCAAGTTATCGACGGACGCGGCTGGCGTTCGGGAGCGTTAATCGAAAAACGCGAAATCCCGATGTATTACTTCAAAATCACGGATTACGCCGAAGAGCTGCTCAACGACTTGGACAAGCTGGAACACTGGCCGGAACAAGTCAAAACCATGCAGCGCAACTGGATTGGCAAATCTCGCGGTATGACCGTGCGCTTCGCCGTTTCAGACGACAGCAAACAAGGTTTGGAAGGCGATTACGCGAAATTCCTGCAAGTTTATACCACCCGCCCCGACACGCTGATGGGTGCGACTTATGTCGCTGTTGCCGCCGAACATCCGCTGGCAACAGCCGCAGCCGCCGACAAACCCGAATTGCAGGCATTTATCGCCGAATGCAAAGCCGGCTCGGTTGCCGAAGCCGATATGGCGACGATGGAGAAAAAAGGCGTGCCGACCGGTCGCTACGTCGTCAACCCGCTCAACGGCGACAAACTGGAAGTGTGGATTGCCAACTATGTATTGTGGGGCTACGGCGACGGCGCAGTGATGGCAGTTCCGGCGCACGACGAACGCGATTTCGAGTTCGCCACCAAATACAATCTGCCGAAAAAACAAGTCATTGCCGTCGGCGACAACGCATTCGATGCAGACCAATGGCAAGAGTGGTACGGCGACAAAGAAAACGGCGTATTGGTCAACAGCGGCGACTTGGACGGCATGAATTTTCAGACGGCATTCGACGCCATCGCCGCCAAGCTGCAAAGCCAAGACGCAGGCGAACCGAAAACCCAATACCGCCTGCGCGATTGGGGTATTTCGCGCCAACGCTACTGGGGCTGTCCAATTCCCATCGTCCATTGCGAAAAATGCGGCGACGTACCCGTCCCAGCCGACCAACTGCCCGTCGTTCTGCCCGAAAACGTCGTACCCGACGGCATGGGTTCGCCGCTGGCAAAAATGCCCGAGTTTTACGAAACTGCCTGCCCGTGCTGCGGCGGCGCGGCGAAACGCGAAACCGACACCATGGACACCTTCATGGAATCAAGCTGGTATTTCTTCCGCTATATGTCGCCCAAGTTTTCAGACGGCATGGTATCGGCAGAAGCCGCGAAATACTGGGGCGCGGTCGACCAATACATCGGCGGTATCGAACACGCGATTTTGCATCTCTTGTACGCGCGTTTCTTCACCAAACTGATGCGCGACGAAGGTTTGGTCAATGTTGACGAACCGTTCAAACGCCTGCTCACGCAAGGCATGGTCGTCTGCGAAACCTACTACCGCGAAAACGACAAAGGCGGCAAAGACTGGATCAACCCCGCCGATGTCGAGCTGACGTTCGACGACAAAGGCCGCCCCGTTTCCGCCGTCCTCAAAGCCGACGGCCTGCCCGTCGTCATCAGCGGCACGGAAAAAATGTCCAAGTCCAAAAACAACGGCGTCGATCCGCAAGAACTGATTAACGCCTACGGCGCGGACACCGCCCGCCTGTTCATGATGTTTGCCGCACCGCCCGAACAGTCCCTCGAATGGAGCGACAGCGGCGTCGAAGGCGCACACCGCTTCCTGCGCCGCCTGTGGCGCACCGTTTACGAATACCTGAAACAAGGCGGCGCGGTCAAAGCGTTCGCAGGCAGCCAAGATGGTTTGTCTAAAGAACTCAAAGACCTGCGCCACAAACTGCATTCCACTATCGCCAAAGTCAGCGACGACTACGGCCGCCGCCAGCAGTTCAACACCGCCATCGCCGCCGTGATGGAATTGCTCAACCAATACGACAAAACCGACACCGGCAGCGAACAAGGCCGCGCCGTCGCCCAAGAAGTATTGGAAGCCGCCGTACGCCTGCTGTGGCCGATTGTGCCGCACATTTGCGAAACCTTGTGGAGCGAATTAAACGGCGCGAAACTGTGGGAAGCAGGCTGGCCGACAGTCGATGAAGCCGCCTTGGTCAAATCCGAAATCGAAGTCATGGTTCAAGTCAACGGCAAACTGCGCGGAAAAATCACCGTCGCCGCCGACGCCTCCAAAGCCGACCTCGAAGCTGCCGCACTCACCACCGAAGGCGCGGTGAAATTCATGGAAGGCAAGCCTGCCAAGAAAATCATCGTCGTGCCGGGCAGACTGGTGAACATCGTGGTGTAAAGCCGATTCGAAAATTAATATCCAAAATGCCGTCTGAATCCGAATGGATTACAGACGGCATTTAATTTTAAACAGTACCGTTCCGTATGCTTCACATTCTTATTACACGGTTATCGAGCGTTGTTTTTACGGTATGGATAAATATTGAGAAACCGTACATCTCGGGTTAATCCGTTTGCGACACGGCAACCGGTATGCCGCGTATTGATGCCAGCAGCGCGTCAGCTTTCTGTTTCTGTCTGGCAAACTCCGCTTTGTCTGCCTGCGTCAATTCGGGTGTCGGCAATGCGACCGAGGCAGGGTTGACGGGCTGCCCGTTGATGCGCGCCTCGTAATGCAGGTGGGGGCCGGTCGAACGCCCTGTCGAACCCACGAAGCCGATTACTTCTCCGCTGCGCACATTGCCTTGTGCCTGTGAGAACGCGCTTAAATGTGCATACAGCGTTTCTACACCGTTGGCGTGCTGTATCATGACCGCGTTGCCGTAACCTCCTTTCCAGCCCTTAAATGTGATGATGCCGTCGGCGGAAGCCTTGACCGGCGTTCCAGGAGGTGCGGCGTAATCGATGCCGGTGTGCAGCCTCCACGTGTGCAGGGTAGGGTGCATACGGTAGCCGAACGGCGAAGAAATACGGGTGTAAACCAGTGGTTCGATGTTGAACCCTGTTTTCTGTTGTACGACTGTGCCGTCTTGATCGTAATAGTTGCCGCCTTCCGAACCTTTGCTGCCGGAACGGTAATAAAACGCTTGGTAGCTTGTGCCGCCTTTGACAACTTCCGCCGCCAAAATATCGCTGGTCGCCATTTGTTGACCGTGAAAATACAGGCTGTCGTAGAGCAGGCGCACGATATCTCCTTCCTGAAGGTCTGCAAGGTTGAAACGGCCGGCAAAAATCCCGCTCAAGGATTCGCGGATTTCGACAGGTACTTCCGCCCGAGCCAACGCGCCGCGTGCCGAGGTTTTGACTACGACCGAACGCAGCGTGAGTAATACTTTCATGTCCGCTTCGGAATCTGACCGCCGCCATGTGCCGCCTTTTTTCTCCAGAGCGACAAAATTGCGTTCTCCCTCCTCATCGGTAAAAAACTGCACTTCGCGCGCACTGCCGTCGCTGCCGACTAAAACATGAACCGACTGGTCGGCCCGCAAATGCCGCATATCGGCTTCGCCGCCATATTTTTCCGTGATTCGGGCAATCTCGTCCCGCGCCATACCCGAACGCGCCAGCACGTCCGCCAGCGAGTCGCCCGGCTGCACCGCCTCCTGCACCCAATATGCCGTCTGAACGCCGCTGCCGCCCCAAGACAGCGGCGGCAGTTTTTGTTCCACGCGCTGCGGTCTGACGCGTTCCGTCCTCTCTGTCGAAGCAATGTATGCCGCCGACACCAAAATAATCGTAACGGCAAGCGTACGAAGCGCGTATTTCCGATGCTTTTCCGAAAGCGGAAAGATTGCCATGTTGCTCCTTTTCTACGGCGTTTGTGCCGAATCCTCTATAATGTTGCGTCTAAAACTGTCTTTTGAAAACATTTCAACAATGAAACTCACACTCGCCATCCCTTCGCTTAATTTGGATGAAGACGAAGCCCGTATTCCGTTGAACCTGCCGGCATTCAATACTATGCTGAGATACGGCACGCTGCACCGGCAACGCTGCGCACCATCGTCATTTTACGCACGTTATTTGTGGTGCGGGGAGTTGGCGGAAAATGCGGCGAAAGACCTGAATATGCCGTCTGAAGCCGTTGCGCTTGCCTCTCCCGTCTGGCAAAAGATGGGGATGCATCAGGCAAATGTACTGACGGCGGAATATTTGGACATCGGAAAAGGCGAGGCCGAACGCCTTTGTTTTGACCTGTCTGAATTTTACCGCGACATTTCCTGGCATTTTACGCCCATTCTGCCCGAATTATGGCTGGTTTCCATGCAACGGCCATACCGCTGGGGGGCGAAACCTGTTTTAGATTTGGGCGGATTGTTGGGTGCGGACGATCAGCCGGACGGAGAAGATGCGGTAACGTGGTTGCGCGTCCAAACCGAAATCCAAATGTGGCTGGCCGCGCATCCCGTCAATCATGACCGCAGGAAACGCGGGCTGCCCGAGTTGAACGGGCTGTGGCTTTGGGACGGTCTGAACGGTGGCGGGCAGGGCGGCACGGTTTTTGCCGATACGGTTTGGAGCCGTTTTCATCCGAACCGCCGAGCATTGCCCGACAGCTTCCGAGCTTATGCGGAAACGGCGGCACACCTGCCTGATACGCACCATATCCTGTTTATGGACGATTTGCGCCTGTCCGGACTGACGGGAGACAGGGAGCGGTATGCATCGGTTTTACAGCAGTGGGAAGAACGCTGGTTCGCACCGCTTTACGAATCCGTCCGCACCGGCAAAATCAAACGGCTGGATATCTCCACAGACGGATTAAACGGCGGCACGCTGACGTTTACCGCCGCGGACAGGTGGAAATTCTGGCGCGGTACGAGGAACTTTGACGGAATTTGGTAAGCTTGCCGAACAAAACCGCAACAATGCCGTCTGAAACCGCGTCATGGTTTCAGACGGCATTTTGTCTTGCATGATATCCGGCCGGACAATCATGTTTCCTACTGTTAGGACGAACAAGCCGGCACAGAAACTGTCGGTAAAAAACGCAAGGGTTTCACCTGCCGATAACGGGTGGCTTAGTTTGTCGCATATCGGTCCGGCAGCCATGCACGCACGCGGCGTTCAACCGCTTCGGCACTCAAACCCAAATCGTCCAAAAGTTTTTTCGGGTCGCCGTGTTCGGTTACGGTATCGGCAACGCCCAAAAGCAAGACGGGTTTGCAGATGCCGTGTTTCGCCAATACTTCCAGCACCGCGCTGCCTGCGCCGCCTTGTTCGGCGTTTTCTTCGGCGGTAACGATGTAATCGTGGCTTTGGGCGAGGCGGACAATCAACTCTTCGTCTATCGGTTTGACAAAGCGCATATCGGCGACGGTGGCGTTCAGTTTTTCAGCAACCGCCAATGCGGGGGCAACCATGCTGCCGAAGGCAATGAAGGCGGTTTTCTCACCTTCGCGGCGGATAATGCCCTTGCCGATTTCCACGGTTTCCATGCCGTCTGAAACCGGCGCGCCTGTACCCGTGCCGCGCGGATAGCGGACGGCAGCGGGCGCGTCTGCCTGATAGCAGGTCGAAAGCAGCAGGCGGCATTCGTTTTCATCGCTCGGCGCGGCAACAATCATGTTCGGCACGCAGCGCAAGAAGCTCAAATCGTACAAGCCGGCATGGGTCGGGCCGTCCGCGCCGACGATGCCCGCACGGTCGACGGCAAACAAAACGGGCAGGTTTTGCAGGGCGATGTCGTGCACCAGTTGGTCGTAGGCGCGTTGTAAAAAGGTGGAATAAATCGCCACGACGGGTTTCATGCCTTCGCAAGCCAAACCGCCGGCAAAGGTAACGGCGTGCTGCTCGGCGATGCCGACATCGAAATAGCGGTCGGGGAATCGTTGTTCAAACTCCACCAGTCCGCTGCCTTCGCGCATGGCGGGGGTAATCGCCGCCAATCGGGAATCTACCGCCGCCTGGTCGCACAGCCATTTGCCAAACACTTGCGTATAGGTAGGTTTGGCGGCGGGCTTGGGTTCTTTTTCAGACGGCATTTGCGCCGTGCCTTCTTTGGGCAGGTTGGCGACGGCGTGGTATTTGACGGGATCGTTTTCGGCGAGTTTGTAGCCGTTGCCTTTTTTGGTGATGACGTGCAGCAGTTGCGGGCCTTTGCGGCTGCGCAAGTCTTTCAATACGTCAACCAGATGCTCGACGTTATGACCGTCCACGGGGCCGGTGTAGCGGAAGCCGAAGTTTTCAAACAAAGACAGCGACTGCCTTGCGT
>NZ_JBPBFH010000169.1:0-348 GCF_050896295.1 Neisseria sp. SLRRB23 | reverse complement strand
GTCGAGTCTCGTGGGCTCGGAGATGTGTATAAGAGACAGCAATACCGCCATCTGAAATCCCTATCCAAACCGATGGCTGCAACCGGAAAATTCGCGCACGATGTGGGTAACGCCCTGTTCGGCATCGTCGGCAACGACGGCGAGCTGGTATGCCCAGTAACCGTCTGCACGGAACAGGACGAAATCGCCGATGTCGCGGGCGAGGTTTTGGGTAATCGGCGCAGGGGAAGTCGCATCGTTTTCAAAACGGGCGATAATATGCCAATGCAAGTTCGGCACGACATTGCCTAAGCTGGCGAGGTTGATTTTTTCCGGCCGGAACACTTGGCGCATCTGTCTCTTATACAC
>NZ_JBPBFH010000168.1:0-383 GCF_050896295.1 Neisseria sp. SLRRB23 | reverse complement strand
CAAGGAGATGGCATGAAACTGCTGGTTATCGGTAATGGCGGTCGCGAACACGCGCTGGCTTGGAAAGTGGCGCAGTTGCCCAAAGTGGAAACAGTATTTGTTGCACCCGGTAAGGCCGGTACGTCGATTGAGGTTAGCGGTACAGGCGTTTGAAGCAGGCGGAAACCGTTTTGACGGTCAGGGCGGCAAGTGCCTGATTGCGCGTGGACTGGTTCAGCATCTGCATCACATCGTTGCCGGTCAGCTGGTTAGGTGCGACAAAACCCTTACCGTCCTCGCCACCCTGAAAAAAGGCGCGATTGTGGCCGACAGCGTGGGCGACTTTAATGCCAACCAATACCTGCAAATCGGCTCCAATAATGTTAACTCCGATTTTTACAATA
>NZ_JBPBFH010000167.1:0-385 GCF_050896295.1 Neisseria sp. SLRRB23 | reverse complement strand
GGGGGACAGGCTGCGTTTGGTTTTCAGGCCGTCTGAAACGGCGGCGGCACTGTGTTTCCTCTCCTGAGCGAGAGGGCTAGGGAGAGGGGTTGTTGCGGATGAGGAAAATGCGGGTTGGTCGGCAAGCGCTGTGCCTCACGCCGGCCGGGCTTCAGGCGGCATTTTGTTTCGGCGTTAACGGTCAACCCGTATGCCGCCTGCCTGTTTTTCTTCATCCAGCTTTTTTTGCAGGGTGTCGCAAGGTGTGTCGCATCGGTTATCCTATGTGGATATGCGGTATAAAGACGGATTTTCAGTCCGTTATGACTCCGACGGTTTGCCTGCAACAGAATCCGAAGAATAGTGACGCAGGTACCTGTCTCTTATCCCCATCTCCGAGCCCACG
>NZ_JBPBFH010000166.1:0-353 GCF_050896295.1 Neisseria sp. SLRRB23 | reverse complement strand
GGCAAACCTGGCGGCGTAAACATATCAACAGAGTTATCCACAAGCCATTTCGCTGCCGCATGATGAGCATATTTCGTCATCACACGCAAAGCAGCCAAAGCAGCTTGGGCATTTAACTCTTCGACAATCAAATGCCGTACAAAACCGTCCGCGAAGCGCAGCGGATTATCCGCAAACACCGTGTCGAGTGCGTCATCGGCTTCGGCGGTTTTGTTACCTTTCCCGGCGGTCTGGCGGCGAAACTCTTGGGCGTTTCTTCCTGACTGCCGGCTTCTTGGGTATGATGTACTATTTCGTACCCAAACAAGCAGGTCCTGTCTCTTATACACATCTCCGAGCCCACGAGACTCGAC
>NZ_JBPBFH010000165.1:0-385 GCF_050896295.1 Neisseria sp. SLRRB23 | reverse complement strand
AAGCGTGCCCAAGCCGGCAAGCACCAGACCCATCACAGCCGAGAGCAGCAACGGATGATTGCGGACGAAGCCCCGTATTTTGCGCGGGGAAAAAGCCGCCGCGCCCTGATAGAGCAGCCGTCCGAACAGACCGCCCTCGGCACGGCGCGGATGCGGGCGGTCAGTTCGGGCGTGTCGATATAGTGTTCGAAGGTGCGTGAGGATGTTTTATCCCATAAGATGGCGACAGGGTCGAACAGGGAGGTATGCTGTCCGATGGCATTGCGCAAATATCTGGCGGCAAAAGGTTTCGACCCGCAAATGGGCGCGCGCCCGATGCACCGCCTGATTCAGGAAAAAATCCGCAAACCGCTCGCCGACGAACTCCTGTTCGGCAACCTATCCG
>NZ_JBPBFH010000164.1:0-354 GCF_050896295.1 Neisseria sp. SLRRB23 | reverse complement strand
AGATGCCGTCTGAAATCCCCCAATCCGACTTCAGACGGCATTTAAACCAAAATATCCCAATACGGCACGTTCAAACCGGCAGAACCGATATTGCCATTCCGCCGTCAGGATGGCGGCGTGTCCAAAAGCAATAAAGCGCATCCATCCGTTTTATTCGGACGGCAAATGGATTAAGGCGGAAGATTTAAAAGCGGGAAGCAGACTGTTATCCGAAAGCGGCAGAACCCAAACCGTCCGCAACATCATTGTCAAAAAACCTTTCACATTCTCAGCAACAAAAACTTTCGGTTTTTTTGCATTTACAAAACGTAAAAACTGTCTCTTATACACATCTCCGAGCCCACGAGACTCGAC
>NZ_JBPBFH010000163.1:0-386 GCF_050896295.1 Neisseria sp. SLRRB23 | reverse complement strand
GGGGGGGCGAATTCGTGCGAAACCAAAAACCGTCCCCGCCCCCGCGCGAGGTTTGAATTGGGGCGGCAACACGATGCCTTGAGGCACGGGAGGGGGGAAACCTGACGCCGCCACTGACCAGCCACGGTTATTTGTTTGTTCCCGATTGCGACATCATTTTAGGCGGATTCCCTTGTCAAGATTTTTCCATGATTTGGAAACAGCCGGGCTTAGAGGGTGAGCGCGGCAATCTTTATAAAAGCTTGCTGAAGCACCAAGTGAATCGGTTCCGTGCTATTTGTACTGTCTGCGGCTTCGTCGCCTTGTCCTGATTTTTGTTAATCCACTATACAATAAGGAATCAGGTATTAGCGTGAATTCTGTCTCTTATACACATCTCCGAGCCC
>NZ_JBPBFH010000162.1:0-386 GCF_050896295.1 Neisseria sp. SLRRB23 | reverse complement strand
AATGCATTACCCGCAGAAATCGGGCGTACAAAAGTCGTGGCATCCACAATCGCGGTCAAATCAGAAATTTGCGGTACGGCTAATAAGGCGGCCACGCGAGGCAGAAGGTTTTTACCGAACGGGGTTGCTGTTGCGGGCCTAAGACGGGCAACACGAAATAATTGCTGTTTTTCCAGCCCCACGAGGCAAACGTGTCGCCCAAAGTGTTTTTATTGTCGGGAACGCCGCCCGCGCCGGCAATATCAATGAGTGCGTGTGATGTGATATAGGGCAGTTTGTGCGCTGCGGCGTGCATGGCTGTCGGCTTTGGTGGTGTAGAGGCGGTCTTTCAGGATATCGAGGGAGGACGCGCCCAAGTCTTCCGAGCAGAAAGAAAACATGTCTTT
>NZ_JBPBFH010000161.1:0-364 GCF_050896295.1 Neisseria sp. SLRRB23 | reverse complement strand
CCATCTGGCTGTGCAACACGGCGGTCGGTACGTCAGCAAAACGGTCTTCCACCAGTTTTAAAAGCTGCGGCGTGAGGTTGATTTCGGGCAACAAAAACAACACCTGCCGCCCCTGCGCCAACACTTTCGCCATCGCGTACAAATAGTACGGAACCGATTCGCTTGGTGCTTCAGCACCTTAGGGAATCGTTCCCTTTGAGCCGGGGCGGGGCAACGCCGTACCGGTTTTTGTTAATCCACTATATATCAAAGGACAGATATTGCCATTCGGCCCTTTCGGGTAGCCAGCGGGCGGCGAAGCCTGCGCGGGTTTCGGGCGGCTGGGCCGTCTCTTATACACATCTCCGAGCCCACGAGACTCGAC
>NZ_JBPBFH010000160.1:0-386 GCF_050896295.1 Neisseria sp. SLRRB23 | reverse complement strand
GACGTCGAGTCTCGTGGGCTCGGAGATGTGTATAAGAGACAGTACAAATTACTGATGGCGGTTTGAGGGAACGCGCTGGATTCGTACATCAAATCATCATATGAATTTTTGATGTACGATATTTCCGAAGGTCCATTCCTCGTCAGCCGCGAAGACGGTGTTATCGCCGGTATGGACTTGGCGCGCCTCGCCTTTCAGACGATGGATCCGTGCGTCCGCTTCCAAGCCGAAATCCAAGACGGGCAAGCCGCGCCTTCGCGCGTGTCGACCATTTTGACGTAACCGCCCAACGGAATCGGGGCGAGACACCATTCGGTGTCGCCGCGCTTTCGGGTGAATAACGGTTTGCCGACGCCGACGGAAAAACTGTCTCTTATACACATCTC
>NZ_JBPBFH010000015.1:0-57311 GCF_050896295.1 Neisseria sp. SLRRB23 | reverse complement strand
CTATTCCGATGAGCCTGCAATTCCGAAAACCGTCGATTGCTGGCTGCAATATCAAACTTGTACCAAACCCAGTTAGCGATTGATTTGGAGATACATTTCACTTCTTTTGGAATCTAGAAATGAAAAGCAACAGGAATCTATCGGAAAAAACCGAAACCGAACGGACTGGATTCCCGCCTGCGCGGGAATGACGGAACTTAAAAAACCGGATTCCCACCTGCGCGGGAATGACGGGACTTTCTGTTTTTGTTTTTCTGTTTTTGCGGGAATGACGGGGAAGTTGGCGGTTGTTTCTTATGGAGTGGTTTTTGTATCTGGATAAAAAATTTTTTCGTTTTCAAGCCTTCACCGCTTGCCATCGGCGTTAAATTTTTTTACGATAAGCACATAGATTGTAAACAATCGGCCACAAGCCGGTTTGTTTTTTCAGAAGACATTATCCCTGTCAGACGCTGTTTCTATATATGTTTGCCTATAACGGCTTGTTTTTAATAAATAATTCAAGAGGTATCAACGTGTCTGATTCCAAAACGAAAGAACGTGCCACATTCGGCACGCGCCGCGCGTTTATGATTGCCGCCATCGGGTCCGCCGTCGGCTTGGGCAATATTTGGCGTTTCCCCTATATTGCTTTTGAAAACGGCGGCGGCGCATTCATGCTGCCTTACTTGGTCGCCCTTCTGACAGCCGGTATTCCGCTGCTGCTGCTTGATTATGCCATCGGGCACCGTTATCGGGGTTCCCCGCCGTTGGCTTTCCGCCGCCTCGGACGCTGGTTTGAACCGGTAGGCTGGTGGAATGTGATGACCAATATCGTCATCTGCATCTATTACGCAGTGATTATCGGTTGGTCGGCAAGTTATGTTTATTATTCGTTCAATGCGGCATGGGGTGTTAATCCGCAAGACTTCTTCTTTAAAGACTTCCTGAATATGGCCGGGCCTGAGGCTTTGGGATTGGATTTTGTCGGTAAAGTTGT
Source organism: Neisseria sp. SLRRB23 (assembly GCF_050896295.1). Lineage (NCBI taxonomy): Bacteria > Pseudomonadati > Pseudomonadota > Betaproteobacteria > Neisseriales > Neisseriaceae > Neisseria > Neisseria sp. SLRRB23. The sequence goes on along the minus strand of NZ_JBPBFH010000015.1, from coordinate 56,332 downwards.
CGGGCCGTTAGTCGGCGTATGGGTTTTCACATCGGTCATTATGGCTTTGGGCGTGCAAAAAGGCGTGGCTGGCGCATCGTCTTTCTTTATGCCGTTGCTTGTAATCATGTTCTTGATTATGGTCGGCATTTCCCTGACCCTGCCGGGTGCGGCAAAGGGGCTGGACGCATTGTTTACGCCGGACTGGTCCAAGCTTGCCGATCCTAAGGTCTGGGTTGCTGCTTATGGTCAGATTTTCTTCTCTCTTTCCATCTGTTTCGGCATTATGGTTACCTATTCTTCTTACTTGAAGAAGAAAACGGATTTGGGCGGCACGGGCTTGGTAGTCGGGTTTGCCAACAGCAGTTTTGAGTTGCTCGCGGGTATCGGCGTGTTTGCCGCACTGGGCTTTATGGCGCAGGCAAACGGGCAGGCGGTTAATGAGGTCGCCTCCAGCGGTATCGGTTTGGCGTTTATCGCTTTTCCGACCATCATCAATCAGGCTCCCATGGGTGCACTTATCGGCGTATTGTTTTTCGGTTCGCTGGTGTTCGCCGGCGTTACGTCGATGATTTCCATTCTTGAAGTGATTGTGGCGGCGATTCAGGACAAACTGAACATCGGGCGCGTCAACGCCACGCTGCTGGTCTGCATTCCGATGGGCATTGTTTCCACGCTGTTGTTTGGTACGGCGACGGGGCTGCCGGTTTTGGACGTGATGGACAAATTCGTCAATACCTACGGCATTGTGGCATCCGGTTTCTTGTATGTTTTGGCGATTATCGTATTTCGCAGGCTGCCGGAGTTGCGCAAGCATCTTAACGCCTTGTCCTCCATTCGTGTCGGCGGCTTGTGGACGGCCTGCGTCGTGTTTACCGTCGTGATGCTCGGCTATATGCTGTATCAGGACACCGCCGGATTGTTGGAAAAAAACTACGGCGATTATCCGGATGGTTTCCTCAATATTTTCGGCTGGGGGATGTCGGCGGCGTTAATCATGTTCGGGCTGCTGCTGTCGCTGCTGCCTTGGAAACACGGTCAGGATTTTAATGTCAAAGACGAACACGAACATGAACAAGGAGACGAAAAATGAGTACTTCCGCCATTGTGATGATGATTGTCTCAATCGTGATAATCTGGGGAGGGCTGCTGCTTTCCCTATTAAGGTTGCCGAACGAGTAAGCCTTTAGAGCGTTAAAAATGCCGTCTGAACCGCTTCAGACGGCATTTGCTTTTACGGCTGCCATTCGCGTTCCACCTTGCCCGACGCATCCAAAGTTTGCGCTCGGATGATATGCCCGTCCCGGTACAGGATGCGCGTCCGCAATATGCCCTGTTCGGTATAGCCTTGCGACCAGCCTTGCGCCACGCCGTTTTCAACCGGCGTGTGCGAATGCAGTTTGCCGTTTGGGTGGTAAATATCGACAAAGCGGTCGAACACGCCGTTTTTGACGATGCTTTTCAATACGCGCCCGTTTGAGGCGCGGATGCTGTACGCGCCGTCCGACGTGCCTGAAGGCGGCCGGCTGTATGGGTTGGTGGGTTGGATGGGCGCGCTTTTCGGCAGGGTGTGAAGCGGCGGCCGGTCGGAGGGAAGGGCGGTGCAGCCCGCCGAAAGGAGGGCGGCGGACAAACCGGCAAGCAGGAGGATAATCGGGGCGTGCTTCATTTCAATTCCTTAGATATTGCACCCCATAACAGGGGCGCGTAATTTTTTTCAACCATTCCCTTCGGCAGCCGGGTGAGGCGGGGATTTGTTGCGTCGTCATTTGAAAACAGGCTGTGTTTGAATATTCCGCCGATGCGGCCCTAAGATGTCACTTTAAACGGACAATGCCGTCTGAACCGCTTCAGACGGCATTTTGATGGTCGGCTTGCAGGCAGGCGAGTTCGTTTGCCATTTGCTGTTCCAAGGTTTCGCGTCGGCGGATGAGTCGGTATCCGCCGCCGTCAACCAACACCTCTGCCGCACGGTTGCGCGCGTTGTAATTGCTCGCCATACTGGCTCCATACGCGCCCGCGCTGCGGATAAGCAGCAAATCGCCTTCTTCGCAGGCGATGGTGCGGTCTTTGCCGAGGAAGTCGCCGGTTTCACAAATCGGGCCGACGATGTTGGCGGTCAGAGGCTCAATGTCTTTGGTTTCGACCGCCTCGATGTGATGATAGGCATCATAAAGCGCCGGACGCATTAAATCGTTCATCGCTGCATCAACCATCACAAAGTTTTTCTCTTCGCCGTGTTTGACAAACTCGACGCGTGTCAGCAACGCGCCTGCGTTGCCGACCAAGCTGCGACCGGGCTCAAGAATGAGTTTCAGACGGCGTGTCCCGATCAGTTTTTGAACGGCTTGGGCATACGCGCCCAAGTCGGGCACATTTTCGTCTTGGTAAACGATGCCGACGCCGCCGCCTAAGTCCAAATGTTCCAAAACAATGCCTTCGGCGGCAAGCGCGTCAACCAGAATCAAAATGCGTTCGCAGGCTTCGATGAGCGGGCTTAAGTCGGTCAGTTGCGAACCGATATGGCAGTCGATGCCGATGATTTTGAGGTGGCTTTGGCGGGCGGCATGGCGGTAGGCTTCGAGCGCGTCGGCGTAGGCGATGCCGAATTTGTTGGCTTTCAGGCCTGTGGAGATGTAGGGATGGGTTTTGGCATCGACATCGGGGTTGACGCGCAGGGAGACGGACGCGGTTTTGCCCAAACGTTCGGCAACCTTTTGAATGCGGTCGATTTCGGGAATGCTTTCCATATTTAAGCATTTCACGCCCGCATTCAGAGCAAACTCGATTTCCGCCTCGCTTTTACCCACACCGGAAAAAATCGTTTTCGCCGCGTCGCCGCCCGCCGCCAAAACGCGTGCCAATTCGCCGCCGGACACAATGTCAAAACCGCTACCCAAAGAAGCAAAGTGCTTGATGATACTCAGATTGCCGTTTGCCTTGACGGCGTAGCAGACGAGCGGGGAAAGCGCGGCAAACGCGGTTTGGTAGTGTTCAAATGCTTCGGTCAGCGCGGATTGGCTGTACACATAAAGCGGCGTGCCGAATGCTTCGGCAAGGCGGGGGTAGGGGACTTGTTCGCAAAATAGGGTCATGTTTTCGTTTTCATTTTTGGGTTTGTGAAGCGGATTGCGGTTTGCTTTGAAGTTGCAAACCGGTTTGGATTACGCCGAAGCGCGCCTTGTTGCCTTCTTTGGGCAGGTAGAGGTCGCCTTTGTAACCGCAGGCGGAAAGCAGGAGGGCGGTTGCCGCCGCAAAAAATACGCCGTATTTCATCGGTAAACTTCCTTCATAAGCGCGAATGTGGCAAGATTCGGTATCTTAAACAAAAAACACGCAAAAAGCCATGATGACCGAAAGCGAATTCATCCGCATGAGCGAAGCATTGTTCGAACACATCGAAGACCAAATCGACAAAAACGGCTGGGATTTCGACTGCCAGTTTGCCGGAAACGTCCTGACCATCGAAGCCGGAGACGGCACGCAAATCATCGTCAACCGCCACACGCCCAATCAGGAATTGTGGATTGCTGCAAAAAGCGGCGGCTACCATTTCGCCGAGCAAAACGGCAAATGGCTGGCAACGCGCGACAGCCGCGATTTTTACGATGTTTTGAACGAAGCCTTAAGCGCGGCTTCGGGCGAAACGGTGGCAATTGCCGAATTGTGATTCAATTTTCGATATAAAAAGATTGTTACCCAATGGCACAATTACCGCTATATCTGACTTCCGAAATCAAAGACTTTACTGTCGGCACGCCCGAAGTTTTACAATCATTTTTCGAACATGTCCCTTATGGCGTCGTCTTTGAAGACGACGGCGACACAGGCTACTTTTATGCTGCCTCGAAAGATGGGATTTTGGATGCTTTGCAGATCTACAATGTCGAAGATGTATCCGACAAACATATCCCTAATCATGTTTTGATTTTATGGGACGATGCCTGCACTTTGGCAGCTTTGTGCATCAACGACTACATCCATGCCGTCTATGATTTTGTCGAACAGGCAGGATATTGCCGCAACGGCTTCCCTGAAGCAGGCGGCGAATGGGTGAAAGTCGAAAACCGCATCTTGGACGATGAATTGCTGGACAAAATCCTATCCCGGAAATCTACATAACCTACTCAAAAGGATAACAAAATGCCCCTGTTAGACAGTTTCAAAGTCGACCACACCCGTATGCACGCCCCTGCCGTACGCGTGGCGAAAACCATGACCACGCCCAAAGGCGACACCATTACCGTATTCGACCTGCGCTTTTGCATTCCCAACAAAGAAATCCTGCCTGAAAAAGGCATACACACGCTGGAGCATTTGTTTGCAGGCTTTATGCGCGACCACTTGAACGGCAACGGCGTGGAAATCATCGACATTTCCCCGATGGGCTGCCGCACCGGTTTCTACATGAGCCTCATCGGTACGCCTTCCGAACAGCAGGTCGCCGACGCATGGCTCGCCTCGATGCAGGATGTGGTCAATGTCAAAGACCAAAGCAAAATCCCCGAGCTGAACGAATACCAATGCGGCACTTATCTGATGCACTCGCTCGCCGAAGCGCAACAAATCGCGCAAAACGTGTTGGCGCGCAAAGTGGCGGTTAACCGAAACGACGATTTGGCTTTGGATGAAAGCCTGCTGAACGCTTAATCTGTTTTGAAATGCCGTCTGAAAGTCAGAATCTGCCTTCAGACGGCATTTTGTTTTCCGACAGTTTATAAACTGTCGTTGTTTCTTGACAGAAACAACGACCNTATTTATTTGAAACGATTGGAGGACATGATTATGGGTTTTTGGGATAGCGCGGCAAAAGCAGTAGGCGAGGGAATGATTGAAGCAGCCAATGAGCATAAGGCGTTGAAAATGGAATATGCGGAGAAATCAAGTGAGGAGCTGCATGAAATCGTAAAGAGTGATGGTTTTTTTAAAAATTCCACACGAGAGAAAGGTGCAGCTTATGCTGTTTTAAAAGAGCGTGGCGAGGTTTGAACAGGAAACGGCGGCATTTGCCGCTGTTTTTTTATCGGTAGGTATCCGTCCGAATATCGGGGCAAGGTTTCAGACGGCATCGAAGGTTGCTATGATATAGTGGGTTGACTTTAAACCGGTACGGCGTTGCCTCGCCCTGATCCAAAGTTAAACCACCATAACATTCCCATCATTCTTCCAAACGGAATCCGAAATGTCCGACCACCGCCTCGACACCGCCCGCCGCTATTCTCTGTTCTTTACCCGCCAGCTCGACAACGGCAAACTCAAGCCTGAAATTTTCCTGCCCATGCTGGACAAGGTGTTGACCGAAGCGGATTTCCAAGCCTTTGCCGATTGGGACAAAATCCGCGCAGAAGAAAACGAGGAAGAATTGGCGCGGCAGTTGCGCGAGTTGCGCCGTTATGTCGTGTCGCAGATTATCGTGCGCGATATAAATCGCATCAGCGATTTGAACGAAGTAACCCGCACGATTACGCTGTTTGCCGATTTTGCCGTCAATACCGCGCTGGATTTCGCCTACGCCTATTATCGGGACATGTACGGCACGCCGATCGGGCGTTATACCAAATCGCCGCAGCATTTGAGCGTGGTGGCGATGGGCAAGGCGGGCGGCTATGAGCTGAACGTGTCTTCCGACATCGATTTGATTTTCGTCTATCCCGAATCGGGCGACACCGACGGCAGGCGCGAACGGGGCAATCAGGAGTTTTTCACCAAAGTCGGGCAAAAACTGATTGCGCTGCTGAACGACATTACCGCCGACGGGCAAGTGTTCCGCGTCGATATGCGGCTGCGGCCGGACGGCGATTCGGGCGCGCTGGTATTGAGCGAAACCGCGCTGGAGCAATATTTGATTACGCAGGGGCGCGAATGGGAACGCTACGCATGGTGCAAAGGCCGCGTGGTTACACCGTATCCGAACGACATCAAATCGCTGGTGCGCCCTTTCGTGTTCCGCAAATATCTGGATTACAGCGCGTATGAGGCGATGCGGAACCTGCACCGCCAAATCCGCAGCGAAGTCAGCAAAAAAGGCATGGCGGACAACATCAAACTCGGCGCAGGCGGCATCCGCGAAGTCGAATTTATCGCCCAGATTTTCCAAATGATACGCGGCGGCCAAATGCGCGCGCTGCAACTGAAAAGCACACAGGAAACGCTGAAGAAACTTGCCGAAACCGGGATCATGCCGTCTGAAAACGTCGAAACCCTGCTCGCCGCCTACCGCTTCCTGCGCGACGTCGAACACCGCCTGCAATACTGGGACGACCCGCAAACCCAAACCCTGCCGGNTTCGCCCGAACAGCGGCAACTGCTTGCCGAAAGTATGGGATTTGATGATTATGCCGATTTTTTGAACGCTTTAAATCAACATCGAAACCAAGTCAACCGGTTGTTCAACGAAATTTTGAGCGAACCCAAAGAACAAACGCAAAGCAACAGCGAATGGCAATGGACATGGCAGGAAAAGCCTGATGAAGAAGAACGGCTAGGCCGTCTGAAAGAATATGGGTTTGATGCCGAAACCATCGCCACGCGGCTCGACCAAATCCGCAACGGCCATAAATACCGCCATCTTTCCGCACACGCCCAGCCGCGTTTTGACGCGATTGTGCCGTTGTTGGTACAAGCGGCGGCCGAGCAACCCAACCCGACCGATACGCTGATGCGGCTGTTTGACTTCCTCGAAAACATCAGCCGCCGCTCCGCCTATCTCGCCTTCCTCAACGAACATCCGCAAACCTTGGCGCAACTGGCAGAGATTATGAGCCAAAGCTCATGGGTGGCGGCGTATCTGAACAAATATCCGATTTTGTTGGACGAACTTATCAGCGCGCAGCTTTTGGATACTGCGTTCGACTGGCAGGCACTCGCCGCCTCCCTTTCAGACGACCTCAAAGCCTGCGGCGGCGACACCGAAGCGCAAATGGACACCCTACGCCGCTTCCAGCACGCCCAAGTCTTCCGCCTCGCCGTCCAAGACCTCGCCGGACTGTGGACGGTAGAATTCCTCTCCGACCAACTCTCCGCCCTTGCCGACACCGTCATTGCCGCCGCCCTTTCGTGCGCGTGGGCGGATATGCCCAAAAAACACCGCGACACCCCGCAATTCGCCGTCATCGGCTACGGCAAACTCGGCGGCAAAGAACTCGGCTACGCCTCCGACCTCGACTTAGTCTATCTTTACGACGACCCCCATCCCGAAGCAGGCGACGTGTACAGCCGCCTTGCCCGCCGCCTGACCAACTGGCTTTCCGCCGCCACCGGCGCAGGCAGCCTCTACGAAACTGACCTGCGCCTGCGCCCCAACGGCGACGCGGGTTTCCTCGCCCACAGCATCGCCGCCTTTGAAAAATACCAGCGTGAAAACGCATGGACGTGGGAACACCAATCCCTTACTCGTGCCCGCTTCATCTGCGGCACACCCGAAATTCAGACGGCATTCGACCGCATCCGCACCGAAATGCTGACTGCCGAACGCGACCAAACCGCCTTGGCAGGTGAAATCATCGAAATGCGCGAAAAAATGTTCCCCACCCATCCGCCGGTTGACAGCAACGGCAAATACGCACGCGGCGGCGTGGTCGACGTCGAATTTATCGTCCAATATCTGATACTTGCCCATGCCCGAAAATATCCGCAACTTCTCGATAACTACGGCAACATCGCCCTATTGAACATCGCCGCCGACTGTGGACTCATCGACAAAACCCTCGCCGAACAAAGCCGCACCGCCTACCGCTTCTACCGCCAGCAGCAACACAACACCAAACTGCGCGACGCGGCAAAAACCGAAGTAAGCGACGAATTACTGTCCCACTACGGTAATGTCAGGAAATTGTGGCGGGAAGTGTTCGGCGGAGAAGCGGCAACCGCCTGAACAAAAAATGCCGTCTGAAACCTGACAATTCGGGTTTCAGACGGCATTTGTTTTTGGCTGTGTCTGAACAATCGGTACGATTTCGGTTGTTTGCAAAGTGAAAGGCGGTTATTCCTATGTTCAGGCGGCAAACCGAAATATTCTCCCCAGCCGATAGGGCGGTATTAAAGCCTATTCGAACACTGCCTTTACGGGGAAGGGGCTTTNCGAGCTTGACCATGGTCAGGTACGGCAAATCAGCCCGTATCCTGCCGATGCGTCCGTCCAAATCGGTTTGGAACGCCGCAATGTGATATCTGCCTATCAAGGTTTTGCGTGTGTGTGTCGCGAGGGCTTTGCCAAAACCGAAATCAAAATCAAGTTGTCAGGCATCCTTCCGTTTCCATTAAAATAGCGCATTCCACTTTTCAGACGGCATCCCTATGTTTTCCAACGAATCCGCCCCTAATCTGCTGCAAGGCTTGAATCCCGAACAACTCTCCGCCGTAACCTGGCCGCCACAATCCGCCCTTGTGTTGGCAGGCGCGGGCAGCGGCAAAACCCGCGTGCTGACCACGCGTATCGCATGGCTTTTGCAAAGCGGACAAGCCAGCGTGCACAGCATTATGGCGGTAACGTTTACCAACAAAGCTGCCAAAGAGATGCAAACCCGTCTCGGCGCGATGATTCCCGTCAACGTCCGCGCTATGTGGCTCGGCACGTTCCACGGCCTCTGCCACCGCTTTTTGCGCCTGCACCACCGCGATGCCGGTTTGCCCTCTTCCTTTCAAATCCTCGACAGCGGCGACCAGCTTTCCCTGATCAAACGTCTGCTCAAAAGCCTCAACATCGCCGAAGAAATCATCGCACCGCGTTCATTGCAAGGCTTTATCAACGCGCAAAAAGAATCCGGCTTGCGCGCTTCCGTATTGAGCGCGCCCGATCCGCATACACGCCGCATGATTGAATGCTATGCCGAATACGACAAAATCTGCCAACGCGAAGGCGTGGTCGATTTCGCCGAACTCATGCTCCGCAGCTACGAAATGCTGCAAAGCAACGAAATCCTGCGCCAACACTACCAAAACCGCTTTAATCACATTCTCGTTGACGAGTTCCAAGACACCAATAAACTGCAATACGCCTGGCTCAAACTCATGGCGGGCGGCAACGCGGCGGTATTTGCCGTCGGCGACGACGACCAAAGCATTTACCGATTCCGCGGCGCGCACGTCGGCAACATGACCGCGCTGATGGAAGAGTTCCACATCGACGCGCCCGTCAAACTCGAACAAAACTACCGCTCCGTCGGCAACATCCTCGCCGCCGCCAACGCCGTCATCGAAAACAACGACGAACGCCTCGGCAAAAACCTGCGCACCGACGCCGAAGCAGGCGACAAAATCCGCTACTACTCCGCCTTTACCGATCTCGAAGAAGCCCAATTCATCGTGGACGAAACCAAAGCCCTCGAACGCGAGGGCTGGGATTTGGACGAAATCGCCGTCCTCTACCGCAGCAACGCCCAATCGCGCGTCATCGAACAAAGCCTGTTCCGCAGCGGCATCCCCTACAAAATCTACGGCGGCCTGCGTTTTTACGAACGCCAAGAAATCAAACACGCGCTCGCCTACCTACGCCTCGCCGTCAATCCCGACGACGACAACGCCCTCTTGCGCGTGATTAACTTCCCACCGCGCGGCATCGGCGCGCGCACCGTCGAAAACCTTCAGACGGCCTCAAACGAACAAGGCATCACCCTCTGGCAGGCAGCCTGCAACGCCGGCGCGAAAGCCGCCAAAGTCGCCGCCTTCGTCCGCCTGATTGAAGCCCTGCGCAACCAAGTCGGACAACTGCCCCTGTCTGAAATCATCGTCGGCATCCTCAAAGACAGCGGCCTGACCGAACACTACCGCACCCAAAAAGGCGACAACCAAGACCGCCTCGACAACCTTGACGAACTCGTCAATGCCGCCATCGAATTCAAACCCGAAGACAGCAACTTTGAAACCCTGCCTGAAAACATTTCAGACGACCCTGCTTTTCCCATCCTCGCCTTCCTAAGCAACGCCGCCCTCGAATCCGGCGAAAACCAAGCAGGCGCGGGTGAAAGAGCTGTCCAACTCATGACCGTCCACACCGCCAAAGGCTTGGAATTCAACGCCGTCTTCCTCACCGGCATGGAAGAAGGCCGCTTCCCCAGTGAAATGAGCCTTGCCGAACGCGGCGGCCTCGAAGAAGAACGCCGCCTGATGTACGTCGCCATCACCCGCGCCCGCAAACGCCTCTACATCACCATGGCGCAGCAACGCATGCTGCACGGACAAACTCAATTCGGCATCGTCTCCCGCTTCGTCGAAGAAATCCCACCCGAAGTATTGCACTACCTGTCCGTCAAAAAACCCGTCTACGACAGCTACGGCAGCCCGCGCCAAACCGCCGCGTCCAAAGACAAAATCATCGACGACTACAAACAGCCCCAAACTTACGCAGGCTTCCGCATCGGTCAAAACGTCCGCCACGCCAAATTCGGCACCGGCGTCATCATCGATGCCGTGGACAAAGGCGAATCCGCCCGACTGACCATCAACTTCGGCAAACAAGGCGTGAAAGAGCTGGATACCAAGTTTGCGAAATTGGAAGCGATGTAAATTTGAAATGTAGGTCGGATATTCGTATCCGACCTACGGCAAAAACCTTAGCAGGAGAGAATAGAAACCCGTAGCGTGGGCTTTTCCTATGAATCAAGCCCAAAATTTCAGACGGCATTTTTAGCCGTCATTATCGTGGATGAAGCCCACGCTACAATGTACACACATAGAGCAAATAGAGATGTGGGTCGGATATTCGTATCCGACAAAAATATTTGACGCGTCTATCGTTTCCGAAAAACCGCTGTTGGAAAATGTCGGATTCGAGAATTCGACCTACGGAAAAAAACTGTAGCAAGGACAAGGCAAAAGACCGTCTGAAAACGGGAAGGGCAATTTTTGCCGAAAACTCTGCCGTCATTCCCGCGCAGGCGGGAATCCAGACCTTTCGGCACGGAAACTTATCGAATAAAAGGTTTCTTTAGATTCCACATCCTAGATTCCCACCTGCGTGGGAATGACGGACGGTAAAAGCAGGGTATGAATATCCACCCTCTGTTATCACTGAAATCAATAAGGAAGAACATTATGTCCCAAGTTTTTAAAGATTTTGATTTGTCCTCCGTATGGAAAACTAATAGTTGGGCAGATGAAAACTACAAAGAAGCCCCGTTTACCCCTGAAATTTTGGCTGCCGTAGAAAGTGAGCTAGGCTATAAATTGCCGCAAAGTTTTATTGAATTGATGGCGGTACAAAACGGCGGGATATTGGTCAAAAACTGCTTTCCGACCACGCAGAGAAATTCGTGGGCGAAAGATCATGTGCAAATTTGCGAGATATCAGGAATCGGTTTTGACAAAGAAGGGAGTTTGTGCGGCGCGATGGGGCAAAAACTTTGGCTGGAAGAATGGGAGTATCCGCCTATCGGCGTGTATTTAGCCACCGACCCGTCAGGAGGTCATGCCCTGTTTGCCTTGGACTATCGAGAGTGTGGAAAAGACGGAGAGCCGAAAGTGGTGCTTCCGGACTTAATTTTCCTAATTCATTAATATCTTGTGAAGTTTGCTGTGCAGAGATGTAGGTCGGATATTTGTATCCGACAAAAATATTTGACGCGTTTATCGTTTCCGAAATGCCGCTGTTAGAAAATGTCGGATTCGAGAATCCGACCTACGGCTATATCCGTAAAGTCTGACCATTGTTCAATGCGGAAGGCGCGAATATTGCGGACGGAATGTAGAAACCAATATACTCAATTGCCATACCATTCTCATCAAAATACCTATGCTGTTTAAAGTGCGTGGTTCATTACACGAGTAATTTTATTTTCAGGCTGCCTGAAAGAAAGATAGGCAACTTATTACTCATCTTACGCTAGCTCTCAATAATTGAATACGTTGCACTAGAACCAATTATCTCTATGAATGTTTGCTCAAACATAAAAATATAGTATTTAAAGAATTCTCTATTCAAAGGAAAATAACTTTCTTTCAATATCCATTCCGCATAACGCTCATCAAGAAGTTCAAAAAAAGATTGACCACCATTTTCATGAAGCAAAGCTCTATCTGCATCTTCCGAAATTAAATCCATAAAAGTATCTATAAAATACGATTCATCAACAACCCTAAAATGAATAACATCTTCAATAGAAATTTTTATGGTTTTATCCGTATTTCTATAACCAACTGCTATAACTTCTACTTTATCAAAGTTTATTGCTGCATTATCAAAATAGAAATAGCCAGTTGGGAAATCTAAGCTTTTTAATTTCATAATTTATCGTGTATTTCCATATCTGATTTTTATTTTTCGGTTATTACTAATTGTTATTTCAAGTGTTGGTTCTCCACCACTACTATCATTACGAACATTAACCGCACGCCCATCAGGCAAATTGCCCGTTATTGTCCCATTAGGACGTGTTTGTACATTTCGAACATTCAGACTATTAAAATCATTTAGTGCGTCATTGTAATCTCCCACTTTATCATACTGAACAGCGGGACCTTTTGTTTTACTCCTTTGAGTAGTATTGCTCAAAATGTCTTTGATTTGTAAATCACTGTGCACCTTACCGGCTTCTATGCGAGCTGCCACACTACTTGGGCTATAAGGGTCGCTATCAATCGCAGGATTACCACCACTGGTTTTTTGTCCGCCAGTCTGTTTCCCAACCTGCTGTACTGTATCGCCAATTTCATCTACCGTACCTAATGCCTTAGTCTGCATAGGGCGGGCAGTAGGTTTTTCATAGCCGGTATTTTTAACCCAATCCCATTTGGTCGGGTTAAGTTCTACTTTTTTACCTCTCCAAACCGTACCTGCGGCCTCTGCTACGGCAAGAGCAGTTTGGGCTGTTGCAGTTATATTCGGATGGGCATCAGCCCATTGTCTGGCAGAGTTGATACCGTCTTTTACTGCAAAAGCACTGTCCTGTAATAGGCTCGCGGCAGCAAGTTGTGCTTCTGGGCTTAATTTTCCTGAATTATTAATACCTTGTAGAGTCTGCTGCGCAGAGATGTAGCAATTGTATTTTTACCCCGTCGGGTAAAAATACAATTGCTACGGCTGCTGGGAAAGCAGTTACTATTTTCCCAGTGGCTCAAAATTAATTGTTTCAGCAGATATTTTTATAATAATCCCTACATCAATAATAATTTCACTATAAAATTGGTATTTATATAGCTCTATTTCGGGTATAAACAAGGGAAACAAGCTATCTTCCTTATCCTCATAATCTACGAAATTATTTGTATCTAATTTAAAATTCAAAATATTACTGCATTTGATATATCCGAAATAATTACCTTCAATTGTATCTGTAAAAGATAATGTAAGGGTATTTCCATTATCGGAAAAGATTATTTCATAAAGGCTTACATTGTGAAAAATATTTTTTTTCATTTGACAAAGTATCCAGAATGATGATGATTATTTGGCAATGGATTGCCTTCATAATCTTGTCGTTGCGGATATTTTCCCTGTACACCATCGGTTCGCGGCACTCTTTGGGTTCTTATAACCTCTCCATTTGGACGAATATCTATTTTCACGCCATCAGGACCTTTCCATGTTTCATATTGAGCCGCATCTGAACCAGTACGTCTAAAACCTTGTTCTTGCAATGCTTGACGTAATTCATCTCGCGTAGTTGGTCTGATAGATTTAACAACTGGCTTGTTTCCTCCTGCCATCTCACCGTCCAACGTCTGCATATGGCGGGCAGCAGGTTTTTTATAGCCGGTATTTTTAACCCAATCCCATTTGGTCGGGTTAAGTTCTACTTTTTTACCTCTCCAAACCGTACCTGCGGCCTCTGCTACGGCAAGGGCAGTTTGGGCTGTTGCTGTTATATTCGGATGGGCATCAGCCCATTGTCTGGCGGAATTAATGCCGTCTTTTACCGCAAAAGCACTGTCCTGTAATAGGCTCGCGGCAGCAAGTTGTGCTTCCGGACTTAAATTTCCTAATTCATTAATATCTTGTAAAGTTTGCTGCGCAGAGATGTAGGTCGGATATTTGTATCCGACAAAAATATTTGACGCATCTATCGTTTCCGAAATGCCGCTGTTGGAAAATGTCGGATTCGAGAATCCGACCTACGGCTGCTACCAACCATCATTTTCAGCTTCTTTTAGCCAAGTATCAAAATTTTCAAAAGTCTCGTAATATTTTGTATTATCTAAATTAACTACTATAATTTTAGGATTACCTGATTTATCTGAAATATCAAAACAGGCAGCCCACTCTTGGTTCCTAGCAAAAGGTAATAGGTTTGGAATGCCAGTTATTTCAAAATAAATGTCAATTACTTCTGATATATTGCTTTCTGCATTTTCAAACCACCAAGGAAAAGAATATTGTTCATCGTAGTTAATGGCATGAGTGGATTGAGCTAATTTTAAAGAACTTTGCGGATATTTAAATCCTTTAGGAAGCATTGCTTCAGGATACGGAACAAAACTATTTTGTTTTATCATTTCCTAAGTACCTTTACATCATAAATACTTCCGTTAGGAAATCTTTTGCTCCACCCTTCTGGAACTCCTTTTTGTGTTTCTTGCTTTCTAATTCGTAGCTGGATAGCTTCTCCCCAAGTTTGAGGCTCAATACCATCATGCTTAAACCTGATTCTCTCTTTTGATGATAATCGGTCATTAAAATTATGAACATTCGCTTCCACTTTTACCCCTGCTTCACGTGCTGCCATAATACGCGTGTTATCCATACTAGTAGGTGCTCCATCAGGCATATTAACAACATCAACCCTGTCGCCAACCCATGATTTTTTTTCGTTCATTGCAGCTACAAGAGAATCATAGTTGTAATTTGCACCACGCTTCTGATAGCTAACTGTAGCTTGTGAAAAAGATGTACGAGTAGGATCTATGATTTGTCTGCCTACCGGCAAGACATAATCTCCTGAAGAAGGTTTAATAGGCTTGTTCTTGCCAGCTATTTGCCCATCTAAAGTCTTTCGGGTAACAGTTGTTTCATAGCCGGTATTTTTAACCCAATCCCATTTGGTCGGGTTAAGTTCTACTTTTTTACCTCTCCAAACCGTACCTGCGGCCTCTGCTACGGCAAGGGCAGTTTGGGCTGTTGCTGTTATATTCGGATGGGCATCAGCCCATTGTCTGGCGGAATTAATGCCGTCTTTTACCGCAAAAGCACTGTCCTGTAATAGGCTCGCGGCAGCAAGTTGTGCTTCCGGACTTAAATTTCCTAATTCATTAATATCTTGTAAAGTTTGCTGCGCAGAGATGTAGGTCGGATATTTGTATCCGACAAAAATATTTGACGCATCTATCGTTTCCGAAATGCCGCTGTTGGAAAATGTCGGATTCGAGAATCCGACCTACGGCTGCTAAAAATTAGATTAGTTTCAAAAATGAAAAATTACTGTTTTTTCATTTTTTATAGCATATTCAAGTACATGAATAATATTTTTCACTAAGGACTCTGTAGAAAAATCTGAATTTTGTAATTTTTCTTTTACAGCCAAAATACTTTCCTTATCTATTAGCCAATCCCCCTCACTTGGTCCAAATAACCAATTATCGGTAATTTCAGAAACAAGCCTCCATAATCCACGATTTTGATATTCAATAATTTGATTTTCCGTAATTTCTACAACTGTTTCAGATTGAATGTTTTCATAAGCCCAATCAACCATTTCAGTATATTCACTAATTGAAACATTGTCTTTTAAACAGAAAATTAATAGGTTGTGTTCATTCATTTGTCTAAGTTCCTGATATGAGTTTGTTGTTGTAAATAATCTTTTGCTTGCTTACCTTGTAAATTACCGGTCTTCACAACATTACCATTTGAATCAAGATACTGTTTTCGTGAATTATCATAGATTCTAAAATAGTTGTTTTCGTTATCTTTTATAATTGTAATTTTTCCATCTAAACTAGTGTATCGAGTTTTGACTTTATCAGGACTTAAAATACCAGGTGCATTGGGAGTTAGTGTTTTGTGCACTGAATCAAAACTTGCTGAACTCCAGTTACTACTAAACTTCTTAAAACTTTGTTTTCTTTTTTCAGCGGCGCTGTTTGGTAAAGATTTGATAGGTTTATTCCCACCTGCCATCTCCCCATCTAAAGTCTGCATAGGGCGGGCAGTAGGTTTTTTATAACCGGTATTTTTAACCCAATCCCATTTAGTCGGGTTAAGTTCTACTTTTTTACCGCCCCAAATCGTACCTGCGGCCTCTGCTATGGCAAGGGCAGTTTGGGCTGTTGCTGTTATATTCGGATGGGCATCAGCCCATTGTCTGGCGGAATTAATGCCGTCTTTTACCGCAAAAGCACTGTCCTGTAATAGGCTTGCGGCAGCAAGTTGTGCTTCCGGACTTAAATTTCCTAAATCATTAATACCTTGTAGAGTCTGCTGAGCGGCTGTATCTGTGACCGGGCTTACCGCACTGTCTGTAATTGCCCCAATCCCTACTCCTTGAAAACCCATTAAAAAAGGATTAACCGCACCTTGGACGATGCCGCGAATATCATCCATACGGTTACCCCACCAATTTTTATTGGGGTCGTTTTCCCATATCAGTTTTCCTGCTTCATCCACACGGCTGAAAAAACCAGAGGCGGCACCGGCATTTTCTTTTAGCCAACGGTCTGAAAATGGGGCTCGGGGAACAATATTACTCTTTGTTTTTGTAGAAGTTCCTTTGACATAGTAGCTGTATATATCCCTTGCTCCTCCGGGGGGCGGATAATCGCTGCCTTGCGGTCCGTCATATCCATCCTCCGGATGGATTTCCGACCCTGTCCGATGAAGTTGGTAAACAGTAAAACCACCGTCTACACCGCCGCTGAAATCAGAAGTGCTTTTTGAATCATGATGATCGAACGGACTGTGTACTTCATGTCCGTGCCCTGAAAAATGGGTTTCATAGCCGATAACACCTTCAAATCCTGTCCGTTCGTGTGTAATAGGCAGTATGGGGCCGACCGCAGTTGCATCAAATGTTTGGACGGCGTAAACCCGATTTTTAACACTGCCGCGACCATCGCCGAACAGATGGTATTTACCACCCGGTTCGTAGTGTTTTGCCTGCATATCATCGCGTAAACGGGCATCCAAACCGTTCGCATGACTAATGGGGATTTGCAGCAACGATATTGCCGCTGCAAACAGCATCATGAATTTTTGAATAGGCAATTTCATTTTGTTTTCCTTGGTAGCAAGCGGTTATGGTAGTGTGAATTAAGGTTGCCCTTGTCTATGTTGTCGCACTACTTCATCGCTGTATCCATACCCCTCATGACTGTTATCAGTCTCTACGGATGGGGCGGAGTTACCCGTATGATTGCCGTATGGTCGGATATCGGAGAAATCGACCATTAATCCTTCCGTCGGTTTAATTCCTTTGCTTACTTTATACGGCCCCATCCACAATGCGTAATTTTCTTTATAGGCAGCTTCAAACGCATTGGTTTTGGGTTTGATGAGCAATTTTTTATTGGTTCTGTCTACTGCGAAATATTCCAGTTTTGTTTGGGCTTTCAGTGTTTCGGCATTGTATAGGTGCATTTCGGTTCTGTTGCGTATCGTTCCGAATACGTCGATGTTAATAAACACATCTGTATCGGCATTGGCAGGAGAAACAACGTCTATGCCGCGCAGGAAAAATACGGTCTGTACCAAGTGGGAAAGAAAGGCAGTGTCGCGCGGGTTAGTCGTCAAGGTTTCATTTCGATAATCCCCCATCCCGCCAATATTTAAGCCCAGACTGCTTTTACTTCCGCTACCGTCTGATTGGGTGCGAGAGAGTGCAGGGGCATTAAGTGTAGATAAAGAAGTGGTTAAACCTGTCAAACCGCCTGATGTTGTTTCAGCGGTGGTTTCGTAACGTGGATAGGTGTAATCGGTACGGACGGCAGGGCTGTTTATATATTCGCCACGAATCAGTGCATCAATGGAGTAGCGACCCCCTGTCAAACTGCCTGAACCTTGGTCGCCCATAGTGGCAATGTACAATGCAACTTTTCGTCCGTGTAATGCCTGTAAATCCATGTCTTTAACAGCAGCTCTGGCAGAAGCGGCCACAAGTTCTTGTTCGACCGCNAAGCGTTTACCTCCGCCATGCGATGGAATACCTGTCAGTGTCCCGCAGGCGGATAAAATAAAAACTGAAAAAAGAATAGGTATCAGCAGCCGTGCAAGCATAGATTTTCTGCTTTCTGGACCATATAGAGTATCTAATTTATAAATAAATCATAAATTAAATAAAATATTTCTTTACTGGTTTTGTGGTTTGGTTTTCAATAGGCTGCCCGCACATAGCGGGATTTACGGTTGCAATGGCAGCGGAGGATTTTATAGTGGATTAACAAAAATCAGGACAAGGCGACGAAGCCGCAGACAGTACAAATAGTAAATAGTACGGCAAGGCGAGGCAACGCTGTACTGGTTTAAATTTAATCCACTATAGGCTTTTTTCGGTCAGTTGCCGGTTAATCAGTCTCGGCAGTTCGGACAGGGTGTCGCCTTGCGCCAATCGGTTGCGGCATAAGGTGCTGTAATCGGGGATGCTTGGTTTGTTAAAACGGCAAAACAGGTTGAAATCGGTGCGAGTGATGAGTACGGCGTTGCCCTTATGCCGATTTTGTCCGCCTGCTGCAAGGCGGTTTGCACAATGGAAAACAAAATGCCGTCTGAACGATGTTCAGACGGCATTTTCAAATGGAAGGCAATATAGTCGGCATATGAAAAATTGATGTATAAGGCAGGATGGCTCTAGGCTTGTTAATCTCCATATAATAAATGGCCGTCTGAAGCCCATATGCGACTATATCTGCCGGCCTTATGGGGGCAATCAGCAGTGAACCAGTGTACCTTCGTTTTCACCGGTTACCACGCGTTTGAGCGAGCCTTCTTTAGCAATGCCGAATACCACGATATTGAGTTTGCGTTCGCGGCAAAGGGCGAAAGCGGTGGCGTCCATGACTTTGAGATTTTTGTTCAAGGCTTCGTCAAAGGTAATGGTTTCGTAGCGCGTGGCGGACGGGTCTTTTTTTGGGTCTGCGGTGTACACGCCGTCGACGTTGGTGGCTTTGAGCATCACGTCGCAGTTCATTTCCGCACCGCGCAATGCGGCGGCAGTGTCGGTCGTGAAGAACGGGTTACCGGTACCGGCGGCGAAAATCACAACTTTGCCTTCTTCCAAATATTGAATGGCTTTAGGGCGGGCGTAAGTTTCAGCGATTTGCTGCATAGACAGTGCGGATTGTACGCGCGCTTTGATGCCCAAGGTTTCAAATGCGTCTTTGAGTGCCAACGCGTTCATCACGGTTGCCATCATGCCCATGTAATCGGCAGTGGCGCGGTCCATGCTGCCTGCTTGTGCAGATACGCCGCGGAAAATGTTACCGCCGCCGACAACGATACCGACTTGCACGCCCATTTTCACGATTTCGGCAATTTCGCCGACAGTTTGAACAATGGTATCGTGATTGATGCCGAACGGATCGGAACCCATCAGGGATTCGCCGGAGAGTTTCAGTAATACGCGTTTGTATTTGATTTGCTGTGTCATGGGATACCTTGCTTTCTTGAATGTCGTCGGTCGGAGTTTGGGCCGTCTGAATTTTCAAACGGTCGGAATTACAATGATATGGTGTGTCGTTCTGTTATAGTGGATTAACAAAAATCAGGACAAGGCGACGAAGCCGCAGACAGTACAAATAGTACGGCAAGGCGAGGCAACGCTGTACTGGTTTAAATTTAATCCACTATATTGTTTTGTTTTCAGACGGCCTGAATATTCGGTCGTCTTAAAATAGGTACCGTAAACGGTTTTCTCAAAAAAAAGCACCCTGATTCGTTTGGAATCCAGGTGCTTTCTTTTTCATAAGTGCCTTACACTTTAGCAGCGGCAGCAACTTCGGCTGCGTAGTCAACAACGGCTTTCTCGATACCGTCGCCTACTTTGTAGCGTACGAAGCTGATCACTTCAGTACCGTTTTCTTTAGCGAATTGGGCAACAGTTTGGTCAGGGTTCATCACGAATGCTTGGCCGTTCAGAGTGATTTCAGCCAAGAATTTACGGATACGGCCTTCAACCATTTTAGCAGCGATGTCGGCAGGTTTGCCGGAAGCGATAGCTTGTTCGGTGTAGATGTGGCGTTCTTTTTCAACGGTTTCAGCATCTACTTCGGCTTCACTTACGCATTGTGGTTTAGCGGCAACGATGTGCATACCGATTTTGCGTGCTACGTCTTCAGAGCCTTTGTACTCAACCAATACGCCTTCGGTAGCCAAAGCACCGTGGATGTAGGCAACCAGTTGGTTGGCAGTGTCGATCACTTGGAAGCGGCGGACAGACATGTTCTCGCCCAATTTGGCGATGATGGCTTTACGTTCTGCTTCAACCAGTTCGCTCAGTTCTTCAACAGAAGCCGGTTTTTTCTCGGCAGCGGTTTTCGCAACGAAGTTGGCAAATTCTACGAAGCCGGCGTCTTTAGCAACGAAGTCGGTTTCTCAGTTTACTTCAACCAATGCGCCGACATTCCCGTTGATTGCTTAAGCCAATACGCCTTCGGCAGCCGTACGTCCGGCCAGTTTGCCTGCTTTCGCGCCGGATTTGATGCGCAGGATTTCTTCGGCTTTGTCGAAGTTGCCTTCAGCTTCAACCAAGGCTTTTTTGCATTCCATCATGCCCATGCCGGTAGCGGCGCGCAGA
Organism: Neisseria sp. SLRRB23; assembly: GCF_050896295.1. Taxonomy (NCBI): domain Bacteria; kingdom Pseudomonadati; phylum Pseudomonadota; class Betaproteobacteria; order Neisseriales; family Neisseriaceae; genus Neisseria; species Neisseria sp. SLRRB23. Next base: position 35,699 of record NZ_JBPBFH010000015.1, on the reverse strand, counting down.
TCGGCAACCATTTTTGCAGTAATTTCTGCCATTTTGAATCTCCTAGATTTTTGGGAAATACGGAAAGGATTTTCCGCATTCGGGAATCGTGTGCCGCGTACGGACGTTCAGGCGGCATATTTGAGAAAAGGGGCATAACGCCCCTCTTCTGTGTACCGAATTACTCGGCAGCGGCTTCTTGGGCAGTGGCTACAGTTTCTTGCAGCGCTTGGTTTTTGCCTTCCAAAACTGCGTCAGCGATGCCGCGGCAGTACAGGCGGATAGCTTTAGCGGAGTCATCGTTACCAGGGATAACGTATTTCACGCCGTCAGGGCTGTTGTTGGTATCGACTACGGCGATAACAGGGATGCCCAATTTTTCAGCTTCAACCAGAGTACCTTTTTGGTAGCCGGTATCAATAACGAAAATCGCGTCAGGCAGGCCTTTCATGTTTTTGATACCGCCCAAAGAACGTTCCAGTTTTTCAACGTCGCGTTGCATTTCCAGAATTTCTTTTTTGTTGAAACCGCCTTCGGCAGCGTTTTCCAAGGCAGCAGTTTTTTCTTCCAGGCGTTTGATGGATTGCTTAACGGTTTTGTAGTTAGTCAGCATACCACCCAACCAACGGTAATCAACGAAAGGCATACCGGCACGGGTAGCTTCTTCGCGGATGATGTCGCGGGCTTGGCGTTTGGTACCTACGAACAATACTGTACCTTTATTGGCAACCAGACGACGTACGGCTTCTTGCGCCTCTTGGAACATCGGCAGGGTTTTTTCCAGGTTGACGATGTGGATTTTGTTGCGCGCACCGAAAATGTATTGTGCCATTTTCGGGTTCCAGAAACGGGTTTGGTGGCCGAAGTGGACACCGGCTTCAATCATCTGACGCATAGTAATTTGAGACATGTTATTTCCTTGAAAGGGTTAAGAGCACACATTCAATCGCATAGAACTTGATAGGCGGCGCCTATTGTCAAGCACCCTTCGGCGAAAGTGGGCATAAGTTTTAAAAAAAGAGTGTTTCCGAAATGGAAAACTTATGGATTATAGCGGATAAGAGGCCGTCTGAAAAGGGATTCAGGGTTTTGTGCCGCTGTCTTTTTGCCGTTGTGCACGCTGCTGTTCGAATTCTGCCTGTTCCTGCTGCTTCATCAAGCGGTTGCGGCGGCGGACGGTTACGACGAAGACTGTAAATGCGGTGGGTAACACTGCCCAAAAAACCAAATAAATCAAAGCGCGCGCGATGCTGGGCTGGGCGGCGGAATACATGACGGCGACGAAGAGGTAGCCGATAAGGACGATATGCCACATGGCGGAATCCTGTTTTGATGTTAACGGAGCGTTTATAATCGCCGTATTCTACAACAACACTTAAAAGGCCGTCTGAAATGAGGAATGAGGAAAAACACGCCCTGCGCCGTGAATTGCGCCGCGCCCGCGCGCAGATGGGGCATCAAGGGCGGTTGGCGGCGGGGCAAACGATTAACCGCCTGCTTAAACGTTATATCAAAAAGGGGCGGAAAATCGGCGTGTATTGGCCGATGGGCAATGAACTGCGGCTGGACGGGTTTGTCCACGCGGCGCAAAAACGCGGTGCCAAACTCTATCTGCCTTATATCGAACCGCGTTCGCGGCGGATGTGGTTTACGCCTTATCCTGCCGACGGAGTAAAACAGGAACGCAAGCGCGGTAGGGCGAAGCTGCATGTCCCTCAGTTTGCAGGTCGGAAAAGGCGTGTGCATGATTTGAACCTCTTGCTTGTGCCAGTGGTCGGCATGGACAGGTTGGGCTACCGTTTAGGACAGGCAGGCGGCTATTACGATGCGACGCTTGCGGCGATGAAATACCGTTTGCAGGCAAAAACGGTGGGCGTGGGCTTTGCCTGCCAGTTGGTGGACAGACTGCCGGTCGAGGCGCACGACCGGCCGCTGGACGGTTTTGTGTCGGAGGCGGGGATATTGTGTTTTTAGCCGTTCAGACGGCATTTCGGGCGGAAATGCCGTCTGAGGGCGGAATATTGGGAGAAAAGGATGTCGGAAAGGATAATACTGCCGGTCTTGTCATTGGGCGGCGTTCGTCTCGAACCGTTGGATGTGCATCATGAAATGGGTTTGCGCGAGGCGGTTTGCGATGGGGAGGTTTGGAAGCTGAGGGTAACGTCCGCGCCCCATCCGGATAGGGTGGCAGACTATATCGGAACAGCATTGGCAACGCGTTTGGCGTTTGCGGTTGTCGATGAAGAGGCGGACAGGGTGGTCGGGACAACGGCGTATTATCATTTTGAACCGCAGATTCCGCGTTTGGATATTGGATTCACATGGTATGCGGCATCGGCACAACGGACGCGGATAAACACCTGTTGCAAAATCATGTTGTTGGATTACGCGTTCGATGTTTTAGCTTGCTGTTGCGTGGGATGGCGCACGGATATTCTGAACCTTGCCTCGCAACGTGCCATCGAACGGTTGGGTGCGGAAAAAGACGGCGTGCTGCGTATGCACATGCTTCGCAAAGACGGCAGTGTGCGCGATACGGTTGTATACAGTATGCTGAGGGAAGATTGGTGCAGAAACAGGGAAATCCTGACCGGCAGGTTGGCGGGATACGGCGTGCAGGTGTGAGGCAGTATTTGTAAATTGAAGAAACTTAACACAAGATGCTGACAATTTTTTAAAAATTAATATATAAATAACTTTGATTATTTATTTTATAAAAATTTGATATATATAAATAAATAACTATTTTTATTTTTTATTTCCTAGTCTTCGCCCTAGTGCTTGGCAGAAAATCTTTGCATTTCTCAGTAAAATCCACTAAATTCACGATAACATATTATAAGCACCTGAAGCGGTGTCAGAAACCATACTTGCAACGCATTCATAACCAAAAAAAACAGTGTATTCGGACACACACCATTGCTAGTTTTCTCTGCTTCCACAAGTCAGGCGTTTGTAGTAAGACGAATAATCATAAGGGCAGGATATGCCTGTTTTCTAGGAGTAGAACCATGGCTGAAGCAACAGACGTTGTGTTGGTGGGTGGAGGTATCATGAGCGCCACTTTGGGCGTGTTGTTGAAGGAACTCGAACCGTCTTGGGAGATTACCCTGATTGAACGGCTGGAAGATGTGGCTTTGGAGTCTTCGAATGCATGGAATAATGCGGGTACGGGGCATTCCGCCCTGTGCGAGCTGAATTACGCACCGTTGGGTGCAAATGGGATTATCGATCCGACGCGTGCCCTCAATATTGCCGAACAGTTCCATGTCAGCCGCCAGTTTTGGGCGACGCTGGTTGCGGAAGGCAAGTTGGAAGATAATTCTTTCGTTAATGCCGTGCCGCATATGTCTTTGGTGATGAATGAAGACCATTGTTCTTATCTTCAAAAACGTTATGACGCGTTTAAAACCCAAAAACTTTTTGAAAATATGGAATTTTCTACCGATCGGAACAAGATTTCCGATTGGGCTCCGCTGATTATGCGCGGCCGGGACGACAGTCAGCCTGTCGCGGCAAACTTCTCCGCAGAAGGTACGGATGTCGATTTCGGCATGTTGACGCGGCAAATGGTGGGATATTTGCAGAAGAAAGGTGTGAAAACCGAGTTCGGGCAACACGTTGAGAGTATCAAACGTCAAAACGACGGTACATGGGAAATCAAAACGTCGCATATGAACAAACAGGAAGGCTTGGTTTTACGGACGAGGTTCCTGTTTCTCGGTGCAGGCGGCGGCGCATTGACCCTGTTGCAAAAGTCCGGAATTCCCGAGGGAAAAGGTTACGGCGGTTTTCCTGTTTCCGGCCTGTTTTTTAGAAACAGCAACCCGGAAACTGTCGCACAGCACAATGCAAAAGTTTATGGTCAGGCATCTGTCGGCGCGCCGCCGATGTCGGTTCCGCATTTGGATACACGCAATGTCAACGGTCAGCGTCATTTGATGTTCGGCCCGTATGCAGGTTTCCGTCCCAATTTCCTCAAGCAGGGTTCGCTGATGGATTTGCCGCTGTCCATCCATAGGGACAATATTTATCCGATGATGTGCGCAGGTTGGGCCAACCTGCCGTTGACCAAATACCTGCTGGGCGAATTGCGTAAAACCAAAGAACAACGCTTCGCTTCGTTGAGAGACTATTATCCTGAAGCAAATCCTGACGACTGGGAACTGATTATTGCGGGACAGCGTGTCCAAGTGATTAAGAAAGACGCGAAAAAAGGCGGCGTATTGCAGTTTGGTACGGAGATTGTCGCCCATGCCGACGGCTCGCTTGCCGCACTGTTGGGTGCCTCACCGGGTGCTTCGACTGCCGTACCGCTGATGATTCGCCTTATGCACCAATGTTTTCCCGAGCGTGCGCAATCTTGGAAATGCCGTCTGAAAGAATTGGTGCCCGGTTACGGTATCAAGTTGAACGATAACTCCGGAATGGCTGATGAGATTATTGCTTATACTGCTAAGATTCTGGGTATTTGATTTGTAATATAAAAAAACAGCGTTTTCATTTTTGAAAACGCTGTTTTTTGTTGCCTGGTTAACGTGGAGAACAGTCTTTGAAGACGATTTGGTTGTCAGGTGCGGTAATCATAATAGGCTGTTTGCGGTAGGATTTGCTGTCCATTGCGCCGGTGCTCAGCACATAACCGCCTTCTTTGCCGTAGAACGTGTCCATATTGTCGGATTTATCCAAATTGATGGGCATTTGTACGCGTTTGCCGTTGATGGCGGCAGAAGCGTATGTGGTCAGACCCTGTTTGTTGAAGCCGTAGGTTACTTTGACTTTTTTACCTTGTTGGCAGACGTAGCTGACGGTTTTTTTGGCAACGGTGGGGTTGTCCGTGCCGGCGGCGGCAGCCATACTGCTGAGCGCGATTGCGGAAGACAGGATTGCAGTGGTCAGAAGTTTCATTTTTATTCCTTTGGATAGATGTGGAGTTTGCCCGTTTCGGGCTATTTGACATTTTAATGTCGGCGTATCCTGAAATAAACAGGAAATTGGATAAAGTTTGTAAAAAGGCAGGTTCGGGCGGTTCGGCGGTTTGATGCAGGGGCGGCAGGTGGGGTACGGCAGCCTGTCCGGTGTTTCAGACGGCATTGTTTGCGTTCTTTGGAAATAAAAAACCTCCGGACATCCGGAGGTTGCGGTTTAACCTTGTTTTTTTCTTTCAGACTTGGTCTGTTTGGACAATTCGGCATACAGGTCGGGATGGTGTTTTTTCAACAGGGCGGCGATTTCCATATCTTTTTTGTTGACTTTTGCTAAATCGAGGCATTCGATATGGACGAGGCGGAGCAGTTCGCGTACGGGTTTGGGCATCTTGCGTCCGGTTTCGTAGCGGGAACCGCCGGATTGCGTTACGCCGACCTTGCCCCAGATGTCTATGTGGTTAAGACCGGTTTTTTTGCGGATTTCTTTAATGTCTTCAATCTCTTCAAATACTTTCATGGGAATTCCTTTTAAAGTTTGTTTGGTTGCCACGTAAATTTTAATTTGCTTTATTTTTGTAATGTGTCGAGTCAAGCCTGTTTTTATATTGCATATTATATCTGCCGTTTCTTTCAGACGGCATTGTTTGTTTTTATAGGGGGGTTAGGGTTTGCCGGTGGCCGGGCTGACGGTGAGGATTTCGTAGCCGGTTTCGGTAACCAAAACTTCGTGTTCCCATTGGGCGGAGAGGGAGCGGTCTTTGGTAACCACCGTCCAGCCGTCGTTGAGGATACGCAGGTGGCGTTTGCCTTGGTTGATCATCGGTTCGACGGTAAAAATCATACCCGGTTTTAGAACGGGACCCTGTCCTTTTTTTCCGTAGTGCAACACTTGCGGGGCTTCGTGGAAACCGCGCCCGATGCCGTGTCCGCAAAATTCCTGTACAACCGAATAACCGGCGTTTTCGGCAACCTGTTGGCAGGCGTAACCTACTTCGCCCAGTGTTGCGCCGGGTTTGACGGCTTCTATGCCCGCCATCATGGAGGCGTGGGTTACGTCAATTAGCCGTTGGGCGATGGGGGAAACTTTGCCGACGGTAAACATACGGCTGGAGTCGCCGTGGAAACCGTCTTTTTTGATGGTAAGGTCGATGTTGATAATGTCGCCTTCTTTGAGCGGCTTGTCGTCGGGAATGCCGTGGCAAATGACGTGGTTGACGGAGGTGCAGCAGGATTTGGGGTAGGGCGGGTTGCCGTAGTGGAGGGGGGCGGGGTAGCCGCCTTGGACGTTGACGTGGTAGTCGTAAACGAGTTTGTCGATTTCGTTGGTGGTTACGCCAGGTTTGACGAATTGTCCGATGTAGTCGAGGGCTTCGGCAACGAGGCGGCCGAGTTCGCGCATTTTTTCGATTTCTTCGGGTGTCTTGATGATAATGCCGTTCATGATGATTCCTTGGGTTTCCGGCTTATCTGCCGTACCTATTATCCGTGTCAGAAGAGATTGTCGATGACTTCTTTATGGGTTTTTTGGGGGGTGTTTTGCGGTTTGTCTGTTTGGGTATGGTTTTCTTTTGGGCGTGCCTGTTCTTTGGGTGTTTCTTTAGGTTCTTCGGTATGGGGGATGTTTTTAGGCAGTACGGGGGTTTCTACGATTGCTTTTTCTGACTGGGGCGGCTGTTTGTCCGCCTGATCGATATTTGAAGGTTGCGGCTTGGTGCGCTGTTTCTTGGGCGCGGCAGGTGGCGGCAGCTTGTTGCCGTTTTCGTCCGTATCTTTTGTATCGTTTGTTTGCTCGGGTTCTGATGCGGCGGTTTGTTGGTTTACGGGTTGGACGATATCTTGTCCGACTGTACCGTTCGGCCTCCAGATTTCGGTTTCGAAGATGCTGTCGGTGCGTGCTTGTTCTACGCGGAGGGTTTTGTCTCCGTTTGGATTAAATGTGCTGATGATGCCTGCAACCAATGCGCCTATGGCTATGATGCTGACGAGCAGCAGGGTGCGGATGAGGATTTTTGGCGTCAGCCTGAAAGGTTTGCCGGTTTTTTTTGTCATTTTCGATTGCATTCGGTAGGGTAATCCCATGCCGTCTGAAGGGTGATTCGGACGGCATGGCAGCGGGTTAGCGTTGGACGTAGTTTTGGTAGAGGGTGATGACTTTTTGTACGCCGACGGTGGTGCTGACTTTTTGGGTAATCTGCGCCTGTTCTTCGGGGGTGAGGATGCCCATAACGTAGGTTACATTGCCGTAGGTAACGATTTTGACGCGCGCCTGCGTGGTGGGGCTGATGCCCAGCAGCGTAGCGCGGACTTTGGAGGTATTCCAGGTGTCGTTGGTGATGTCGCCGAGGGAGCGCGGTTGCGAGGCGACGGTAATGTAGTTGTACACGCCTTCGGCGGCCTGTTCGGAACGTGCAATCTGACCGACGAACTGTTTTTCGCCTTCGGTGGCGACTTGTCCGAGCAGCAGCAGGTGGCGGTTGTAGCCGACAACGGAGATTTGGGGCGTGTAGCCTTTGGTTTGGTTGTTTTGGCGTAGGTAGGAGCGGGCGGTGGTTTCAATACGCAACGCCATTACGTTGTCGTCGGTTTGCGCGCCGGTGGTGCGGCGGTCGATGGCGGATTTCGCGCCGACCGCCGCCCCGCCGATTACTGCGCTGACGCAGCCGCTAAGGGCAAGGCTGAAAATGGCGGCGGTCAGGATGCGGACGGTGTGCAGTTTGAGTTTCATCGGGGGCTTCCTTTCTTGGGCGTTTCAGACGGCATTGCTTTGCGCCATGCCGTCTGAAAAGGGTTACATTCCTTCAAACAATACGGAGTCGATACAGTCGCACATGGCGTGTATCAGCAAAATATGGTTTTCCTGAATGCGAGCAGTTCGAGGATAGGGAACGTTGAGCAGAACGTCGGTGTCTTTGAGCATGGCGGCGATTTTGCCGCCGTCGCGGCCGGTCAGGGCGATGACGTGCATATCGCGTTCGTGTGCGGCTTTGACGGCTTCGATGACGTTGGCGGAATTGCCGGAGGTGGAAATGCCGACCAAGACGTCGCCTGCACGTCCGAGCGCGCGCACTTGTTTGCTGAATACGTGGTCGAAACCGTAGTCGTTGCCGATGGCGGTCAGCGCGGAGGTGTCTGTTGTCAGGGCGACGGCGGCGAGTTCCATACGTTCTTTTTCAAAACGCCCGGTCATTTCGGCGGCGAAGTGCTGTGCGTCGGCAGCCGAACCGCCGTTGCCGCACGCCAGAATCTTGCCGTCGTTCATCAGGCATTGCAGCATCAGCTCGGCAGCCTGTACGGTCGGCTCGACCAGTACTTTTTCGGCTTCCTGCTTGGCACGGATGCTTTCGGCAAAATGGGCGGCAACGCGTTCTTGTAATGTCGTCATATCGTCAACCTGTAATATTCTGTATCCACTCGGGCGGGCGGTTTCCTTCGATAAGTATCGCATCGAGGCGGCACGGTACGTTTGTCAACCTGTTCTGTTGCAGATAATACTCTACACTTCGTTGCAGTTTCAATAATTTGGATGGGGAAATGCTGTATGCGGCACCGCCGAATTGCCGATTTTTGCGGTATTTTACTTCAACAAACAGAATCATGCCGCCGTTTTTGACAATCAGGTCGATTTCGCCGTAGGCGCAGTGCCAGTTGCGGGCAAGCAGCGTGCAGCCTTGGGATTGGAGGAAGGCAAGCGCGGCATCTTCGCCTGCCTCGCCCTGTTTGTGGTTTAAGCGCATAATCGGTTTAACCTTTATATAGTGGATTAACAAAAACCAGTACGGCGTTGCCTCGCCTTGCCGTACTATTTGTACTGTCTGCGGCTTCATCGCTTTGTCCTGATTTTTGTTAATCCACTATAATGTTTGTTTTTCAGACGGCATTCTTATGTTTCAGAAACACTTGCAGAAAGCCCCCGACAGCGTCGTCGGAGGGACATTATACGTGGTTGCCACGCCCATCGGCAATTTGGCAGACATTACCCTGCGTGCTTTGGCGGTATTGCAAAAGGCGGACATCATCTGTGCCGAAGATACGCGCGTTACCGCGCAGCTTTTGAGCGCGTACGGCATTCAGGGCAAACTCGTCAGCGTGCGCGAACACAACGAACGGCAGATGGCGGACAAGATTGTCGGCTATCTTTCAGACGGCATGGTTGTGGCACAGGTTTCCGATGCGGGTACGCCGGCCGTGTGCGACCCGGGTGCGAAACTTGCCGGCCGCGTGCGCGAGGCCGGGTTTAAAGTTGTCCCTGTTGTTGGCGCAAGCGCGGTAATGGCGGCTTTGAGCGTGGCTGGCGTGGCGGAATCCGATTTTTATTTCAACGGTTTTGTGCCACCGAAATCGGGAGAACGCAGGAAACTGTTTGCCAAATGGGTGCGGGCGGCATTTCCTATCGTCATGTTTGAAACGCCGCACCGAATCGGGGCGACGCTTGCCGATATGGTGGAACTGTTCCCCGAACGCCGTCTGATGCTGGCGCGCGAAATTACGAAAACGTTTGAAACGTTCTTAAGCGGCACGGTTGGGGAAATTCAGACGGCATTGTCTGCCGACAGCAACCAATCGCGCGGCGAGATGGTGTTGATACTGTATCCGGCACAAAACGAAAACACCGGGGAATTGCCGGAATCGGCACAAAATGTGATGAAAATCCTTACGGCCGAGCTGCCGACCAAACAGGCGGCGGAGCTTGCTGCCAAGATTACAGGTGAGGGCAAAAAGGCTTTGTACGATTTGGCACTGTCGTGGAAAAACAAATGATGCCGGACGGACCGGCACCATAGTGCGAACGGAATCAACGGACACGCCCCGTCATGCGGTACAGCACGTCTTTGCCTTGAACACGGTGGACGACGACCATGGCGACGTGTCCGGCGACGGCGGCAAACAGCAGCCAGCCCAAATTGCCGTGGAACGTGTTGCCTAAGTTTGCCATCCACTCGATTTTTTCCGGCGAACCCTGCATTACTTCAACGCCGAACACTTTCAACGGGCCGCGGCCGCTGCTGTATTGTCGGATCATGCCGATAACGGGAACGGCAAGCATGAGCAGATACAGAATGCCGTGTCCTGCCGCCGCAGCCTTGCTGTCGCTTTGCGGACGCTTGGCGCGGTTGGCAACCGCCCACACGATGCGCAATGCAATCACCGTCAGCGTGAGGAAACCGAAAGGTTTGTGCAGGCCGAACAGGCTGCCCGCCTATTCCGCCTCTTCGTATAGTGGATTAACAAAAACCAGTACGGCGTTGCCTCGCCTTAGCTCAAAGAGAACGATTCTCTAAGGTGCTGAAGCACCAAGTGAATCGGTTCCGTACTATTTGTACTGTCTGCGGCTTCGTCGCCTTGTCCTGATTTTTGTTAATCCACTATAAATCGTCCACAGGACAATGGTGGTCAGAATGCCGATGAAACCGGCAACGGTCAGCCAGTGCAGCGCGCGTGTCAACGGGTCGTAAACGGCAGGCTGGTTTGTGTCCATAAAAAAACCTTATTATATGTAACGGTTTAAACGGACATTCCGTCGGGTCGGAATGTCAAAAAGGCGCGATTGTACAAAAGAAGTTGGATATATTTTGTTTGCAGGCTGAAGATTTGCTTAAAAATTCATTAAGATGGGCGGAGCAAATAGTTTTGGTACGGCGTGTTGAAATACCGCTTATCCCTTATAATAGCGTCCGAAATTCTGTTCAGACGGCATCAAAACACACGCCATGCCGGCTGAACCCCCATTTGAAACCAACAAACAAGAGCATTGAATGAAATTCATCGACGAAGCAAAAATCGAAGTCGCCGCAGGCAAAGGCGGTAATGGCGCAACCAGTTTCCGCCGCGAAAAATTCGTACCGCGCGGCGGCCCGGACGGCGGCGACGGCGGCAAAGGCGGCAGCGTCTGGGCAGAAGCCGACGAAAACACCAACACCCTCGTCGAATACCGCTTCGTCAAACGCTACCAAGCCAAAAACGGCGAAAAAGGCCACGGTTCCGACCGTTACGGCGCAGGTGCGGACGACATCGTTCTCAAAATGCCCGTCGGCACCCTCATCCGCGACCTCGACACTGACGAAATCGTCGCCGACCTGACTTATCACGGTCAGCGCGTCTGTCTCGCCAAAGGCGGCAAAGGCGGCTTGGGCAACATCCACTTCAAATCTTCCGTCAACCGCGCCCCCAAACAATCCACCCCCGGCGAAGAAGGCGAAACCCGTTCCCTGCAACTCGACCTCAAAGTCCTCGCCGATGTCGGCTTATTGGGTATGCCCAACGCCGGCAAATCCACCCTGATTACCGCCGTATCCGCCGCCCGCCCCAAAATCGCCAACTACCCCTTTACCACCCTGCATCCGAATTTGGGCGTGGTACGCATCGACGAAAACCACAGCTTCGTCATGGCCGACATCCCCGGTCTGATTGAAGGCGCGGCAGAGGGCGCAGGCCTCGGCCATCGTTTCCTTAAACACTTATCACGCACCGGCCTGCTGCTGCACGTCGTCGATTTGGCGCCCTTCGACGAAACCGTCAACCCCGCCGAAGAAGCACTTGCTATCATCAACGAATTGCGCAAATACGACGAAGAACTCTACGGCAAACCGCGCTGGCTGGTACTGAATAAACTCGATATGCTCGATGAAGAAGAAGCCCAAGCGCGTACCGCTGCCTTTCTCGAAGCCATCGGCTGGGACTACCCCAAACCAGACGACCGTTTCCAATTCGACATGGAAACCCCGCGCCTCTTCCAAATCAGCGCCCTGACCCACCAAGGCACGCAGGAATTGGTACACCAAATCAACCAATACCTGACCGAGAAAAAACGTATCGAAGCTGAAAAAGCCGAAGCGGAGAAAGCGGCGGTAAATGTTGAAATTATCGAACATCAGCCTAAAACGGATACTGGCGTGTTTAAGCCGGAGTGAAAAATTTCAGACGGCCTATTGATGACGTTAAAGGCCGTCTGAAATTCAACAAAGTATTCTTAGAAAGAATCGTAACGACCACGAACAAGCTAATCGTCTACAGGCGATTATTAAGTAACCGAATATGATATAGCCGCTTACGGGCGACTATGAGCAAGATATGTCCAAACCCTTTCTGAAATGGGCTGGAGGGAAGTATAAACTTGTCCCCTTTATTGAAACCCACATCCCCATAAAAAAACGAAAACGCCTGATTGAACCGTTTTCAGGCTCTGCTGCCTTATCACTATCTTTGGATTTTGAGAGGTATTTGCTCAATGACATTAATACTGACTTGATTGTTCTGTTTTCAAACTTAAAAACAGAAAAGCATAGTTTTATCAACTACGCACATTCTTTCTTTATCCCTGAAAATAATAACGAAAAAAAATATTATGACTTACGTGACAGATTTAACCACAGTACTGACACCATTGAGCGCGCAGCTTTGTTTGTTTATCTGAACCGCCATGCCTTCAACGGATTGTGCCGTTACAACAGCAAAGGCTGTTTCAACGTACCGTTCGGACGCTACAAATCTCCTTATTTTCCCGAAACCGAAATGCAGGCTTTTGTACAGAAATCCGAACGGATAGATTTGATCTGCAGCGATTTCCAGATGGCATTAGATGCAGCAGAAGATGGCGACACCGTTTATTGCGATCCACCTTATGCACCTTTGAGCGAAACCTCGTCCTTTACCTCCTACTCCAAAAGCGGTTTCGATTTGGACGAACAAAAACGCTTGGCAGAAACTGCCAAACAAACAGCACGGCGGGCGCACGGTATTCTAATTTCCAATCACGATACCACATTTACCCGTGAGATTTACCGTGATGCTGTTATTAAAACAGTCGAAGTTCAACGCAGTATTGCCGCCAAAGGAAGCAGCAGGAAAAAAGTCGGAGAATTACTAGCAATTTATGAGTGAATTTAACAAACTATCGGAAGAAGTAGCACATTATGGACGCAGTCTGAAAAAACTGGTTTCAGACGACTCCATTATTTATAACGAAGACTCTCTTCATGTGATGCGCCGTATCTTGGACAAACACTCGGATGGCTGTTTTGATATGATTTTTGCCGATCCTCCTTATTTTTTATCCAATGATGGCTTTACCTGCCAAAACGGGCAAATGGTTTCCGTCAATAAAGGTAGTTGGGATAAATCTAAAGGCATGGTGGCGGATTTAGTTTTTTACGAAGAATGGCTGCGCTTATGCTATGCCTTGCTAAAACCGAATGGCACGATTTGGGTATGTGGCACATTTCATAATATTTATCTGATCGGCTACTTAATGCAGACCATCGGGTATCATATTCTGAACAATATTACCTGGGAAAAACCTAATCCCCCACCTAATTTGTCCTGCCGATTTTTTACCCATTCCACCGAAACACTGTTATGGGCAAAGAAAGATAAGAAGGCAAAGCATATTTTCCATTACGACATGATGAAAATACAAAACAATGGCAAACAAATGAAAAGTGTCTGGATGTTCCCACCACCAAACAAAACGGAAAAAACGTTCGGTAAACACCCAACGCAAAAACCGCTAGCATTGCTAGAGCGCTGTATATTAGCTGCATCTAATGTTGGCGATTTGATTTTCGACCCATTTATGGGCAGTGGAACAACAGGTGTTGCTGCTATAAAAAATGGACGGAAATTTTGCGGATGTGAGATGAAGCAAGATTTTTTTGAATTGGCAGAGAAAAGGATAACTAATGGAACGTAGAGAGGCTATTGTGAAAATGCAGGATTTACTTGGAAAGAACCTACATGATTTAGCAAGAGAATATAATGTTACTGTCTATGCTCCATCAGGAAAAGTTAATAAAGGGTGGGCGGGACATGTAGTAGAACGTTTTTTGGAGTTGCCGTTAAATTCTGCCCAATCACCCAACTTCGGTTCATGGGAATTAAAATCTATCCCAATAAAAACCCTAAGAAATGGTAGATTAGCATTCAAAGAAACGATGGCTATTACTATGATTGATCCTGTTAATGTTTGTCAGAAAGAATTTGAAGATAGCCACTTACTATCAAAATTAAAAAAAGCAGTCGTTGTTGCAAGAACTGTTGGGAGAACTGTTGATGACCCTAGTTTTGTTTATGATATTGTCGAATTTGATTTGAATGAAGGTTCTGATTTATATGAATCAGTAAAAGCTGATTACAATTTAGTACGTCAGACCATTCTAGACCCAAATAAAGGATTTAATTTCCTGACAGGCAAGATGGGTATATATATCCAACCAAGAACAAAAGGATCAGGGCATGGTTCTACATCCAGAGCATTTTATGCTCGTCCTTCATTTTTGGCTAAATTCATTAATTTAAATAGTACAGAAAATTAAACATGACCACCATCTACAACACCCTTACCCGTCAAAAAGAACCCTTCACTCCCATCGACCCTGAAAACGTGCGTATGTACGTCTGCGGCATGACTGTTTACGACTATTGCCACTTAGGCCATGCCCGTGTGATGGTGGTGTTCGACATGATTGCCCGTTGGTTGCGTGAGTGCGGTTATCCGCTCACTTATGTGCGCAATATCACCGACATCGACGACAAAATCATCGCCCGTGCGGCTGAAAACGGCGAAACCATCGGCGAGCTGACTGCGCGTTTCATTCAGGCCATGCACGAAGATGCCGATGCTTTGGGTGTGTTGCGTCCGGATATTGAGCCGAAGGCAACGGAAAACATCCCGCAAATGATTGCCATGATTGAGACCCTGATTCAAAACGGCAAGGCATACCCTGCCGCAAACGGCGACGTTTACTATGCCGTGCGCGAGTTTGCCGCTTACGGACAATTATCGGGTAAATCGTTGGACGACCTGCGCGCAGGCGAGCGTGTGGAAGTCGATGGTTTCAAACGCGATCCGCTTGATTTTGTGTTGTGGAAAGCGGCGAAAGCAGGCGAGCCGGCATGGGAAAGCCCTTGGGGCAATGGCCGTCCGGGTTGGCATATCGAATGCTCTGCCATGAGCGAAAACCTGTTCGGCGATACCTTCGATATCCATGGCGGCGGTGCGGATTTGCAGTTCCCGCACCACGAAAATGAAATCGCTCAAAGCGTCGGCGCAAGCGGTCATACCTGCGGTCATGACCACGCGCAAACCCACCACGGGCAAAGCATCGCCAGCCACGTCAAATACTGGCTGCACAACGGCTTCATCCGCGTGGATGGCGAAAAAATGTCGAAATCGCTGGGCAACTTCTTCACCATCCGCGAAGTATTGAAACAATACGACCCTGAAGTTGTGCGTTTCTTCATCCTGCGCGCCCACTACCGCAGCCCGTTGAACTATTCCGACGCGCATTTGGACGACGCGAAAGGCGCGTTGACCCGTCTATACACCACCTTGAAAAACACGCCTGCCGCCGCGTTTGATTTGTCCGAAAATGCCAACGACTACACCCGCCGCTTCTACGCCGCCATGAATGACGATTTCGGCACGGTTGAAGCCGTTGCCGTGCTGTTCGAACTGGCAGGAGAAGTGAACAAAACCAATGATGCGCACCTTGCCGGCTGCCTGAAAGCCTTGGGCGGCATCATCGGCTTGCTGCAACGCGATCCGATTGAGTTCCTGCAAGGCGGCGCGGTTTCAGACGGCCTCTCCAACGAAGAAATCGAAGACTTAATCGCCCGCCGCAAACAGGCTCGCGCGGATAAAAACTGGGCGGAGTCCGACCGCATCCGCGACCTTCTGAACGAACACAAAATCATTTTGGAAGACAGCGCCGGCGGCACGACTTGGCGGCGCGGTTGAACTGTATCGGAAAGGGCAAAAGTAATAAACATGGAAGATGTTATTAATAATATTAAAATCAGATTAAAAGATCTTGGATTTAACCCGGAAGACTTTCTGGAAATAAAAAAAATATCTAATATTATCAATAATAAGCAAAATAATTTTAATAGATGGATTTATAGTTTGCATAGAGTACTCTATGAAATTGGATTAAACGATAAAGAATTGGATGACTTATTAAATAAATTACTAGATTATGGAGAATAAGATAAGAGGTGTTTTTGTGAAAAGTACCGCCTTTTGCCCTTTTTTCGTTTTCAGACGGCATTTCCCGCTTGACGCCCCGCCGTTTTCAGCAGGCAGGACCGAATGGGAAATACCGGGCGGCGCACCGGGTGCCGCTTTGTGTATGGGAACATTGTGAGAACTTATTTTTATTATGCTTAAAATCATTTCCGCCAACGTCAACGGCATCCGCTCCGCTTATAAAAAGGGATTTTACGAATACATCGCCGCATCGGGCGCGGACATTGTCTGCGTGCAGGAACTCAAAGCGCAGGAAGCAGATTTGTCTGCCAATATGAAAAATCCGCACGGGATGCACGGCTATTGGCATTGTGCCGAGAAGCGTGGTTACAGCGGCGTGGCGGTGTACAGCAAACGCAAACCCGACAATGTGCAAATCGGTATGGGCATTGAAGAATTCGACAGGGAAGGGCGGTTTGTGCGTTGCGATTTCGGCAGGTTGAGCGTTATTTCGCTTTATTTGCCCAGCGGCAGCAGCGCAGAAGAACGCCAGCAGGTGAAATACCGTTTCCTCGATGCGTTTTACCCTATGCTCGAAGCGATGAAAAACGAAGGGCGCGACATTGTCGTCTGCGGCGACTGGAACATCGCCCACCAAAACATCGACCTGAAAAACTGGAAAGGCAATCAGAAAAATTCGGGCTTCCTGCCCGAAGAGCGCGAGTGGATAGGCAAAGTCATCCATACGCTGGGCTGGACGGATATGTGGCGCACGCTTTATCCCGATGTGCCGGGCTACACGTGGTGGAGCAACCGTGGGCAGGCGTATGCGAAAGATGTCGGGTGGCGCATCGATTATCAGATGGTTACGCCCGAACTTGCCGCCAAAGCCGTGTCCGCACACGTTTATAAAGACGAAAAATTTTCCGACCATGCGCCGCTGGTCGTGGAGTATGACTATGCTGCCGAATAAAGTTTTGGGTAAATATGATTGGAATGTGGACGGAAAAACCGGCATCGGCGCGGCATGGGTTGTCGCTGCGTTTATCCTGCCCATGTTGGTGTGGGCGATATTTATGTTGTCGAGGATGCAGGGCTGGCTTGCGCCGACCAAGGCAAACCCGATATGGGCGTTGGTGTGGCTGCTGATTTGTCTGCCCTGCCTGCTGATTGCGGCCAAATGTTTGGGTTGGAAAGGCTGGCGGCGGGTGGTGAATATTTTTGTCTGCCTGACCGTCTGCGCCATATTGAGCGTACCCGCTTCGCTGCTCATCGCCTTTACCCTCCGGGACCTGCTGAAATAGGCGGGCGGTATGCAGGGTTTTGAACTCGAAGATTTGACGCTTTGGCTGATACGCGATGCCGGAGAGGATCAGATGTGGATAGACCGTTGGGCGGTCAGTTATCCCGTCGTGCAGATGTCCGAAGCATCGGCCGGTCAAAGCATAGGGGAATGGCAGGCAGGGCTTCAGACGGCATTCGAATGGATACAGGGCAGACATATCGCCGTTGTCGCACACGGAGCGGGCGCGGCCGCATTCTTGGCGTGGCTGTATCGGGCAGACATCCTGACCCGGAAGAAAATTGCCAACATCATCCTTGTACCGCAGCGTCCCGATATTTTCTCTGATGATGCGGAACACACCTTCCGGCGCGTGCGCTGTCCTTGCCGTGCCGCATTGGTTGTACCCGAACACGGGGGCGTGCCGCACGGTTGGGCGCAAAAACAGGCAGATACGTGGAACGCCCGCCTTTTGCTGTACCCGCATCCGGGCAGTTTGAACGGCATGCTCGGCGGCTGGCAGTGGGGTATGAAGCTGATGCAGGAAATGTTGTTGGCGTGAACGCTTGCTTTATCGGAATTTCGACCATAGCCGGAAGTCTGCATATTGGGCATTTCGGCGGCTGGGGTTGCAAGGAAAATGCCGTCTGAAACAGGATTCAGACGGCATTTCCATTCAAACAGGGTTTACAGGCTGCCCAACACGATGCGCAACACGCGGCGCAGAGGTTCGGCCGCGCCCCACAAGAGTTGGTCGCCGACGGTGAACGCGCTGATGTATTCGCCGCCCATACCCAGTTTGCGGATGCGTCCGACAGGGACGGACAGCGTGCCGGTAACTTTGGCGGGCGTCAGCTCGCGGATGCTGGCTTCTTTTTCGTTGGGGACGACTTTCACCCAGTCGTTCGCGCCTGCCAAAATCGCTTCGATTTCGGAAACAGGCAGGTCTTTTTTCAACTTCAGAGTGATGGCTTGGCTGTGGCAGCGCATAGAACCGATGCGGACGCACAAGCCGTCGATTACGGTCGGATTGTCGCTGCGGCCGAGGATTTTGTTGGTTTCCACGCCGCCTTTCCATTCTTCTTTGGACTGGCCGTTGCCCAAATCCACGTCGATCCACGGAATCAGGCTGCCGGCGAGCGGTACGCCGAAGTTGGCTTTCGGATAGTCTTCGCTGCGTAGGAAATCGGACACTTTGCGGTCGATGTCGAGAATCGCGCTGGAAGGATCGGCAAGCTCGTCCGCCACTTGGGCGTGAATCGCGCCCATGCCGCTGATGAGTTCGCGCATATTTTTCGCGCCCGCGCCGGAAGCGGCTTGATAGGTCATGCTGGTTGCCCATTCGACCAAATCGTTTTGGAACAGGCCGCCCAAAGCCATCAGCATCAGGGAAACGGTGCAGTTGCCGCCAATGTAGTTTTTCACGCCGTTTTTGAGGCCGTTGTCGATGACGTTGCGGTTGACGGGGTCGAGGACGATAATCGCGTCGTCTTTCATGCGCAGTGAAGACGCCGCGTCAATCCAGTAGCCGTTCCAGCCGCTGTCGCGCAGGGGTTGGAATACGGATTTGGTGTAATCGCCGCCTTGGCAGGTAACGATGATGTCCATTTTTGCCAGCTCGGCAACGTTGTTCGCGTCCAATAATGTTTTAGCCGCCTGACCGAAATCAGGGGCTGCACCGCCGACGTTGGAAGTGGTAAAGAAAAATGCTTCGGGAATGTGGGCGAAGTCGTTTTCTTCTTTCATACGCTGCATCAAAACCGAACCGACCATACCGCGCCAGCCGACGAAACCTACTTTCATGTATTGCTCCTTGAGGAAAATCGTTAATAAAATTATGTATGGCGTAAAGAAAGCGTTTTAACGCCGTATTGGGAAAATGTAAAGTTCTTTATCGGGATTTCTTTAAATATTGGCGTTTTCGGTGTCAGGACGGTAGAATCGGGGTCAGTTAAGAACCATTATCAGGAAGAAACATGGAAGAAAGAAACATGGAAGAAAGAAACAACTATATCGGTGTGGCCGGTGTCGGCAGGTCTGACATTCAGGAAATCGAGGTAACGGTTGCCGGTGCCGGAGACCGGATACTTGCGGCCCTGCTGAACCAATTGTTTACCTTTTTGGTTTTGTTGGTGCCGTTTGTCGGACTGATTGCCTTAGTCATCAAGAATGAAGGCAGGATTGGCAGCGGCGAAGAAATGTTCGGGCTGCTTTTTGGCATGACTTCCTTTTGGGTCGGACTGGCGGGCATTTTGGCGTACACCGTCGTTCAAATCTACTATATGAGCAGGGACGGGCAGTCATTGGGTAAGAAAATCATGAGAATCCGCGTGTTGAAAACCGACGGTCGTAATCCCGGTTTTGTCGGTACGGTTTTGGTACGCGAAATTGCATGGTCGGTTTTGGTTGCCATTATTGCCACCGTTATCGGTCTTGCAGTAGGTGAAAACGGAGAAAACGCCATCAACCTGCTGGCATTTCTTGCCAACTTTGTCCTGCTCTTTATGGTCAAACGCGACCGCCGCACGCTTTACGACATGATGGCGGATACGGTTGTCGTCAAGCTGCCCAAATAAACGGACACGGCAAAATGCCGTCTGAAAGCCTTTCAGACGGCATTTTATCTTCAGAACCGCTCAAGCATCGTGCAGCAAAGCCGCGTGCAGGGTGTTTTCCATCAATGTGGCAATCGTCATCGGGCCCACGCCGCCGGGAACGGGCGTAATCATCGCCGCCCGTTCTTTTGCCGTTTCAAATTCCACGTCGCCGCACAGGCTGCCGTCGTCCAGACGGTTGATGCCCACATCAATAACGACCGCGCCGGGTTTGATCCATTCGCCTTTGACAAAGTTCGGAATGCCTACGCCGACCACCAAAATATCGGCCCCGGCAACCTCGTCTGCCAGATTTTCGGTCGCACTGTGGCAGACCGTTACCGTTGCGCGCGCCAGCAGCAGTTCCAAAGCCTGCGGGCGGCCGACAATATTCGACGCGCCGACTACGACCGCTTTTTTCCCCTTCGGATCAATACCGTAAGCCTCCAAAAGCGTCATCACGCCCTTGGGCGTACACGGGCGCATCAGCGGCATTTTGACCGCCAGCCTGCCGACATTGTAAGGATGGAAGCCGTCCACGTCCTTATCCGGCGAAATACGTTCCAAAACCGCCTGGCTGTCGAGGTGCTTCGGCAGGGGTAGCTGAACCAGAATACCGTCCACTTCGGAATCGGCGTTCAGGCGGTTGACCAGTGCCAACAGTTCTTCCTGCGATGTTGATTCGGGCAGTTCGTACGACAGCGACTTGATGCCGCATTTTTGGCAGGCGGTTTTCTTGTTGCGGACATAAACTGCGCCGGCAGGGTCGCCTCCGACCAAAACCACGGCCAGGCAAGGCGTGTGCAGATTGTCCTGTTGGCGTTGCGCCACCGCTTCGGCAATCGCCTGCAGGCGTTTTTGCGAAACTTCTTTACCGTTGATCAGTTGTGCCGACATATCCGTCCTTTTGTTTAAACAGGTAGAAAATGCTGAAAATTATCGCATTTTCCGTATATTTTTACAGCAGGATGCCGAAAATAAATTTGCCCTGAAATATAGTGGATTAACAAAAACCAGTACGGCGTTGCCTCGCCTTAGCTCAAAGAGAACGATTCTCTAAGGTGCTGAAGCACCAAGTGAATCGGTTCCGTACTATTTGTACTGTCTGCGGCTTCGTCGCCTTGTCCTGATTTTTGTTAATCCACTATAAAATACGGCTGTTTGGACGGATTAAATATTTTTTCAAATCAAAAAACTATATTTTCCATCTTGGTGTTTTGAAAATAAATGTTGACGCATCTTTCCTTGAACTGTATAGTTCATCTCTTCAAGTCGGGGCGTAGCGCAGCCCGGTTAGCGCATCTGCTTTGGGAGCAGAGGGTCGTGAGTTCGAATCCCACCGCCCCGACCAATCAATCAGCACGAATCGGCATGAGCGCCCGTAGCTCAACCGGATAGAGCACCGACCTTCTAAGTCGGGGGTTACAGGTTCGATTCCTGTCGGGCGTGCCAAGATTTTTGATTGCAAACCGTTTTTATGGTGGCTGTAGCTCAGTTGGTAGAGCCCCGGATTGTGATTCCGGTTGTCGTGGGTTCGAGCCCCATCAGCCACCCCAGATAAAGACCTGTACTTTTTGGTACAGGTCTTTTTCCATTTGTGCTCATTATTTGCATCAGTCATATTGGTGCGGCGGATATGCCGTCTGAAGCTGTTTTCCCTGTGGGGAAAGGGTATTTTAGATGGGGCATGTGCGCCTTCGGCTTTGCCTTTCGTATATGCTTCTGTATCATGTAGGTTTTCTGTCTTTTATGGTTTCTGTCGGAGGCTTTTGATGGTTGGCCATTGGTCTGTTCCTGATTTTGAATCGAAAATCTGTCCGCCTGAGGCTTTGTCCGAACGGTTGGCTCGGTTGCCGCGCCCGCTGGTGTTTACCAACGGCTGTTTCGACATCCTCCACAGGGGGCACGTTACTTATCTGGCGCAGGCGCGTTCGAAAGGGGCGGCCTTGGTGCTGGCGTTGAATACCGATGCTTCGGTGCGGCGTTTGGGCAAGGGCGGCGACCGTCCGGTCAATCCTTTGGAGAACCGTGCCGCCGTTGCCGCCGCTTTGGAAAGTGTGGATTTGGTAACGTGGTTTGACGAGGATACGCCGGCGGCGTTGATTGAGGCGGTCAAACCTGAGATTTTGGTCAAGGGCGGCGATTGGGCCGTGGATAAGATTGTCGGGGCAGTGGAAACGTTGGCGCGCGGCGGCAAGGTGTTTTCAATTCCGTTTCTGCACCAGACTTCGACGACGAAGACTTTGGCAAAAATCCGTGCGGCAGAGGGCGGAAAATGACGGTTTTGAAGCCTTCGCACTGGCGGGTGTTGGCGGAGCTTGCCGACGGTTTGCCGCAACACGTCTCGCAACTGGCGCGTATGGCGGACATGAAGCCGCAGCAGCTCAACGGTTTTTGGCAGCAGATGCCGGCGCACATACGCGGGCTGTTACGCCAACATGACGGTTATTGGCGGCTGGTGCGCCCCTTGGCGGTTTTCGATGCCGAAGGTTTGCGCGAGTTGGGGGAAAGGTCGGGTTTTCAGACGGCATTGAAACACGAGTGCGCGTCCAGCAACGACGAGATACTGGAGCTGGCGCGGATTTCTCCGGACAAAGTACATAAGGCCTTATGCGTGGCTCATCTGCAAAGTAAGGGCAGGGGGCGGCAGGGGCGGAAGTGGTCGCACCGTTTGGGCGAGTGTCTGATGTTCAGTTTCGGCTGGGTGTTTGACCGGCCGCAGTATGAGTTGGGTTCGCTGTCGCCTGTTGCGGCAGTGGCGTGCCGGCGCGCCTTGTCGCGTTTGGGTTTGGAAACGCAAATCAAGTGGCCAAACGATTTGGTCGTCGGACGCGACAAATTGGGCGGCATTCTGATTGAAACGGTCAGGGTGGGCGGCAAAACGGTTGCCGTCGTCGGTATTGGCATCAATTTCGTGCTGCCCAAGGAAGTGGAAAACGCCGCTTCCGTGCAATCTCTGTTTCAGACGGCATCACGGCGGGGAAATGCCGATGCCGCCGTGCTGCTGGAAACATTGCTTGCGGAACTGGACGCGATGTTGGCGCAATATGCGGAAGAAGGGTTTGCGCCATTTTTAAAGGAATATGAAACGGCCAACCGCGACCACGGCAAGGCAGTATTGCTTTTGCGCGACGGCGAAACCGTGTGCGAAGGCACGGTTAAAGGCGTGGACGGACAAGGCGTTCTGCACTTGGAAACGGCAGAGGGCGAACAGACGGTCGTCAGCGGCGAAATCAGCCTGCGGCCCGACGACAGGCCGGTCTCTGTTCCGAGGAAGCGGGAACCGGAACGTTTTTTGCTGTTGGACGGCGGTAACAGCCAGCTCAAGTGGGCATGGGTGGAAAACGGCATATTTACAGCAGTCAGCCGTGCACCGTACCGTGATTTGTCCCATTTGGGCGCGGAGTGGACGGAAAGGGCGGATGAACGCGTCCGCATTGTCGGTTGCGCCGTGTGCGGGGAATCAAAAAAGGCACAGGTTCAGGAACAGCTCGCAAGTACAATCGAATGGCTGCCGTCTTCCGCTCAGGCTTTAGGCATACGTAATCACTACCGTCATCCCGAAGAACATGGTTCCGACCGTTGGTTTAACGCCTTGGGCAGCCGCCGTTTCAGTCGCAATGCCTGCGTCGTCGTCAGCTGCGGAACGGCGGTACCGGTTGATGCGCTCACCGATGACGGGCATTATCTCGGTGGAACCATCATGCCCGGTTTCCATCTAATGAAAGAATCGCTTGCCGTCAAAACGGCCAATCTAAACCGTCCTATCGGTAAAGTTTATCCGTTTCCGACCACGACGAGCAATGCTGTTGCCAGCGGTATGATGGATGCGGTTTGCGGCTCGGTTATGATGATGCACGGGCGTTTGAAAGAAAAAATCGGGGCTGGCAAGTCTGTCGATGTCATCATTACCGGCGGCGGTGCGGCAAAAGTCGCAGAAGCCATGCCGTCTGCGTTTTTAGAAGCCAATGCCGTGCGCGTTGTCGACAACCTTGTTATTTACGGGTTGTTGAACATGATTGCCGCCGAAGGCAGGGAATATGAACATATTTAGGGAATACAGAGATGAAATGGCTATTTATCCTTTTGGTTGCGATTAATATTGCCGTATTCGGCGGTACGGTAGGCTATAAACTGACACTGAAACAGGCCGGCAGGATACAGGAGGCACAAAATGCCGCAAACAATTTGCAGGTTCAACCAGTTGCCCCAACTATGCCAGTTGTTCGGAATATTCCAGCATCCGATCCTGCCGTTCGGACGGCATCTGAATCGGATACAGGCGTACTGCTCAAACAGGGCGACATCCTGAGCGAAGAACAGGCGGAGCAGTTGCGCTTGAAAAAAGAAGCGGAACAGAAAAAACTGAAAGAGAAAAAACAGCGTGAAGAAAAAGCACGCCGAGAAAAACTTGCCGCCGAAAAGGCAGGCAAAGAGGGGGGAGACAGTGAAATGAATACTGCGCCGGACGGACGTGCTTCATGTGCGGCGCAGGCAAGCCTCACGATGGACGAAGACGACTACCATCGCATCAAAGGACTTCTGGGCAAATGGTCGCACGTTGCCAGCAGGAGCGTTGAAAAACGTACCGCCAAAGCCAAACCTGCCGACAAAACCTATCGCGTCGTCCTGCCCGTTTCCGCCGATGCCGAAAATCAGGCGGCGGAGCTGTCTGCCAAAGGTTTCAACCCCATACCGTTTGACGGCGCATTGAGTTTGGGTGTCGGCAACAGCCGGGAAAACGCCCAAGCCCTGCAAAACCGGCTTGCAGGCGCAGGATTCGGCGGGGCGCATATTGTTGAACGCGCTGCGGAAACCAGCCGGCAGGACGATTCTTTGAGCGTGTCGCGTATGACGGTTTTGTTTACCGGCGTGAATGCCGCCGATGCGGACGAAATCCGTAAAATCACGTCCCCATACGGCAAACTGAACCTCAAGTCTTGCAAATAAGCGCGAAAGCCGGACAATAAATGCCAAACCCACCGCGAAGGTGGGTTTGGCATTTCGGTTTTGAGTATCTGATATATAAAAAGGGAATGTATGTCTCGTATATGCCGACTCCAAGTGTGAAAGTGAATGATGAGGGAATACAGTGTTTAATGGTTCGGAATTGACGACTTCCGAGTGGTTTTAATTATACGCTAATAATAATAATTATCAATAAAAATTTAAAAATAAATGTGGATTTTTTGTAACACGATGAAAAATAAACAAATTAAACTATTTGCCGATGTTTGTGATTCGGGTCGGCAAACTTTCATTGTGCCGGACAAATCGGGGTCGGCAGGCATAGCTGAGGGCTTCGTGCCTGACGGAAATAAGGTTGCCCGTGTTTGAACATCCGTCCGATTTGGCGCGGACAGGGTTGTCATTCGGGGGTGTTTGAGTGTGGATTCGGGGATGCAAAAGCGGTGAAACCGTTGCGGATGAAGGCTTACGGATGGCTTTAGGTATTTTTAAATGTATTCAAACAACAACAAAACGCTTCTTCTGTTGCCGTACTTGGGGCTTGCGTGGCAGCCTGCGCACCGTGGAGGCCGGGTGTTTCGTTGGTTGCGGTGTCGGGGCGGGCGGCAAGGTTTTCCGGCTGGTTTCCCTGTTCCTCACGACAAAGCCGTGATGCCGGGGAATGGCGGTTTGTCCGTTTCAGGCTGCCGCCGTTTTGAGCCGCGATGCCGTCTGAAGCCTTCAGACGGCATTTTTGCCGCCTTTTTCAATATTCCGCCGAATGCCAAAACGGTTGTCCGACTGTCGGCGTACTGGCTTGCGCTTTGGTGCGAGCCTCGACCGGTTCGGCTTCAAATGCCAGCCGTCCGGATTCGACGGCGAGGGCGAAGGCGCGCGCCATATTGACCGGATCGCCGCTGCGGGAAACGGCGGTGTTNAAAAGCACGCCGTCAAAGCCCCATTCCATCACTTGCGCCGCTTGAGAAGGCAAGCCCAAGCCCGCGTCGATAATCAGCGGCGTGTCGGGCAGGCGTTCGCGCAGGACGTTCAACGCGTAGGCGTGAACCGCGCCCAAACCCGTGCCGATCGGAGCCGCCCACGGCATCAACGCCTGACAGCCCGCGTCGAGCAGGCGGCGACAGGCAATCAGGTCTTCGGTGCAATAAGGCAGCACTTTAAAGCCGTCTTTAATTAGGATTTCCGCTGCTTCGACAAGTTGGAACACGTCGGGCTGCAAGGTGTCGTCGTCGCCGATGAGTTCGAGCTTAATCCAATCGGTTTCAAACACTTCGCGCGCCATCTGCGCCGTCGTAACCGCTTCCTGCACGCTTTGGCAGCCTGCTGTGTTCGGCAGCACCGGGATACCGCTTTCTTCCAATAGCGACCAAAACCCTTGCCCGTGCGCCTCCCCACCGCTTCCCGCGCGGCGCAGCGAGACGGTAATCATCGCAGGCTGGGCGGTTTGGATGGATTGTTTGAGGATTTCGGGGGTCGGGTAGGCAGCCGTACCGAGCAGCAGCCGTGAAGGGAAAGTTTCTCCGTATAGGGTGAGCATAAAAATTCCTTGATATGTTTGGGATACGATGCCGTCTGAAAGCCGGAGGCGTGCCTTTGGGGTTTCAGACGGCATTCAGCCGCCGACGACGGGGCGGACGATGTCGACTTTGTCGTTTTCGTTCAAAACCGTTTCCGCATACGCGCCTTTGGGGACGAAAACGGTGTTCGCCGCCACGGCAAAAGGCTGTTGCGGCGCGGTTTGGGCGATGAGGTCGGCAATGGTCGTGCCGTGAAGTTCGGCGGGTTCGCCGTTTAAGATGATGTTCATGGTTTCTCGATATTTCGGTGTTTATAGAGGTTTTCAGACGACCTTTGTAAATGTTGGGTTGCAAGCGAACCTGCAACATTTGCGTCCATTAATATTTTTATGTTCAATTATTTATTATTTTTCTATTTCAATCCCATTAATATAGGCAAATTTAATCATAGTATCTCCAACAAATTCACATATGTCTAATGAAATGCTTTCCTTTGGTAATTCATTCAAAGAATTATAAAAACCAATATACTTTTTTCTTAATTTGTCTTTTTTGATTATTTTATTAAAATACTGCTGCGCCTTAGCTTTTCCGCTAAAATAATAGATGTAATACAATAAATTATAGTCATTCATATCCTCATTTATAATTTTTTCAATATTAGTTTCTGTGTCCTCAAAATCGTCAAATAACGGTATTATATGCTCCCTTATGAGTTTGCTAACATCCTCTACCGTATATTTATAGCTTGCTCCTGCTAACTGCCACCAAGTCCAAGGTTTTCTATTTATCAAACTCCCTAACTCTCCGCCATATATAAAACCATTATTGATATTTGCCTTTTTCATATCTTTTGAGTAAATGGCGATATGTGGAATAAATTGCACGCTACATTGATAATTGTGCCTATCAGCCTGAAAATAGATTTCAAATGTAATATCCCTGTTTTTAGATACTCTCTTTAATTTCTGCCATTTAGAAATTATCTTAAAATCAGGAAATTTACTTGCTATTTCTTGCCATGCTTTTTCACATAACTCTCTTGGTTTCATTGTTATCAAATTGCTCCTTATGTATCTTTTTAAAATTTTAAAATATGATAAAAATGAATAAAATAAAAAATAAATTCCTCTGTAAATATATTATCTGGTACGTCTGGTTTTAGACTTTATTATTTTCAGACGATCTTATTTATTTTTATTCCACAAAGCCTGAAACGCTTTAACCACCGCTTCGGGATTTGCCGCTTCGGTCACGGCACGGACGACGGCGAGTGAGGAAACGCCGGTTGCCAATACCTCTTCAGCATTGTTCAAATCGATGCCGCCAATGGCGACGACGGGCGTGCCGCCTGCCTGTTTCACATATTCGCGCAGTTTGTCCAAGCCTTGCGGGGCGGTGGGCATTTGCTTGGTCGTGGTCGGGAAAATCGCGCCGCTGGCGACGTAGCTGGGGTGTACGGACAGGGCGCGGTCGAGTTCGGCGACGGAGTGCGTACTCAAACCCAAGCACAAACCGGCGGCGGCGATGGCGGCAAGGTCGGCGGTGTCCATATCTTCTTGTCCGAGATGTACGCCGTACGCGCCTGCTTCTATCGCTTCGCGCCAGTGGTCATTGATGAAAAGCTGCGTACGGCTGCCCTGACAGGCGGCGACGCAGCGGGCGATTTCGCGTTTCAATTCATCGCCGTGCAGGGTCTTGCAGCGCAGTTGCACCGTGTCGGCACCTGCTTCGACCATGCGCTCCACCCAATCGGCGGTGGGAACGACGGCGTAGAATTTGAGCGGGGATTTTAGGGGCGGGAAGGTCATGGGGTTCCTTTCAGACGGCTTTAATCTTGTCTTCGGATATACGCCAAACCGCTTTCTTCATCACGTTCGGGTGCGTCTTTTCCGTCAAACAGTACCACTGCCAATCTGACGGCGGCGGCGGTTACAGCGGGAGAAATCATGAAACCGTGGCGGAAAAGGCCGTTGATTTCCATCAGGCGTCGGGCGCGGTTGTAACGGATTTCGGGGTTGTGGTGATTGAGCGTGGGGCGCAGGCCGGTAGCGATTTCGAGGATGTCGGCTTCGCCGAAGGCGGGGTGGACAGCATAGAGTGCGGATAAAAGTTCCAGCCCTGAACGCACGCTGGCAGGAGCTTGGCTTTCGCTTTCGATTTGGGTCGCGCCGATGACGAAGACGTGGTTTTCTTTTGGGGCGATGTAGAGCGGATAACGCGGGTGCAGCAGACGCACGGGGCGGTTGAGCGTGATTTCGGGTGTGTAAACCCGCGCCACTTCGCCGCGTATGCCGCGCAAGGTGCTGGTGTGTTCGGGGGATTGGTTCCACGCGGTTTTTGCGCCGTAGCCGCGGCAGTCGATCAGCCAGTCGTATTGGGCTTGCAGGTCTTCGGGGGCGCATTCGTGTTCCCAATGGCAAGGGACGTTCAGTTCGTCCAAAGCGTCGGCAAGTGCAGACAATATTTGCCGCCCGTCGAGCTGGCCTTCGGTCGGCAGGTAGATGCCGTCTGAAAAACGTCCGCCGAGTTGCGGTTCGCGTTTGGCGATGTCGTCGGCGCGCCAACGGACGATTTCGTCATCCGCTACGCCGCCGCGTTTGAGATGGCGGACGAACTCGTTGGATAAAGGTTTGTCCTGCCCGTGCCACACAATCAGGCTGCCGTTTTCCTGCATCATAGCAGGCGTTTTCAGACGGCCTCTGATGTTGCGCCAAAGCGGAATGCTCTGCCTGCCCAGTTTGATGACTTCAGGCGTGGCTTCGACCGCTTCCGCCGCAGGCGCGAGCATGGCGGCGGCAACATAAGCGGCGGCGTGTTCACCTTGGCGGGTGCCTTTGTCGAAAAGTGCAATCTGATAACCTTGTTCTGCAAGTTGCAGTGCGGTCAGCCTTCCTGAGAGGCCGCCGCCGAGGATGGCGATACGGGTCATGACGGGTTCCTTTGTATGTCGGATGATTTTTTAAACGGTAGGCGTACCGATACGGTGGCAATGGCGGTAGCAATCATTACGGGCGCGGTTAGGCCGATGCTGCTTTCCCAGCCTGCCGACAGCAGGAAGCGGTAGAGGATGAAGCCGGCCAGCCACAGAATCAGTCCGGCAAAGTCAAAGCCTTCAATCTCCTCACGCCGTTTTAAGACGAAGAAGTCGGCAATCAAAACGGCCGCCATCGGCGCAAATACTGAGCCGATCAAGAGAAGGAAGTTTTCATATTCGGTAACGGGCAGGAGGACGGCAAGCACCGTGCCGACAACGGCGACGGCAATGGCGACGGGTGTTTCCGAAAGTTTGGCGGAAATATTGTTGGCACTTACGCCGGCGGAGTAGGCATCGAGAAAAGTGGTGGTAACGGTCGACAGGACGACTGCCAGAATGCCCGTTATGCCCAAGCCCGCGCCCAACAGGATTTTTGCCACATCGGTTTCTCCGGTGAACAACGCCGCTGCCAAACCTAAGGCATACATCCAGCAGCCCGTCAGCGTATAGGCGAGCGTTGCCGTCAGGGTTGCCGCAAACGGGCGGTGTGCTTGGCGCGTGTAGTCGGCGGCCAGCGGCAGCCAGGAAAGCGGCATGACGGCGGACAGTTCGACTGCCGTTCCGAAGCTCATGCCGTCTGAAACCTGTGCGGCGGTGCTGCCTGCCGTGGAAAAGACTTCGGCACTCAGCCACAGAACCGCCAACAGCATCAGCACCATCGAACCGGTTTTCAGCCATCCTGTTTTGCGTGCGCCGAAAATCAGCCACAAGACAATCAGCGCGCCGTTGGCCAAAGCCCACCAGGAAAACGACCCGTTTTGCCAGAGCATTTTGCCCAGTGCGGAACTTGCCGCCGCACCCGAATAAATCATGACGGCCGTCCAGCCGACCAGTTGCAGCACGTTCGCCGCCGAAAATAAGACGGAACCGCCTGTGCCGAACGACAGGCGTATGCTTTCCATCGCGCTTTTTTGCGTGAATGCGCCGATATATGCCGCCGCGAAAAACAATATGCCGCCGATAGCATGGCCGATCAGCAGTGCCGCCAAACCGCGTTGCCAGCCCAAGGGGGCGAGCAGAGTCCCCGTGCTGATTTAGGCAATCGATACCGCCGCGCCGAACCAAATCAGCCCGATGCCGGCAGCGGAGGCGGCAGACGAAGGTTGTTGTGAAATATTGCCCGACATATGACGTCCTTTAAAAAGAAGGAAGGTGGGCGGGGAAGTGCGGAAAGGGAACGGAAGCCCGAACGGGCAGGGAAGGTTTGTTTCCTACGCAGGCATTACCCCGACAGGTTCTACGGATTTTGCTTTCGCAATCTCAGCCGCCCGGCGGGCAGCACTCCGACAAAGAGCTTTAAGTGTACACAAAAGCAGGGGATGTTGGCAAAAATCTTACATTTCAGGCGGCACGATACATTTTCATAACAAATGCCGTATAATCGGCCCACTGATTTTTTATGCTCCGACACCATGCATCAAACCTATTATGCCGTACAGCGAGATTTGCTCGAAGCCAACCATCTTTCTCCCGATTTGCTCGCCCAAAGCCTGAGCATTATCGGTGCCAACCATGTCGATTATGCCGATATTTATTGTCAGCGCACCGCTTATGAAAGTTGGCATCTGGAAGAAGGCATCGTCAAATCAGGCAGCTTCCAAATCGATCAGGGTGTGGGCGTGCGTGCCGTTTCGGGCGATAAAACTGCTTTTGCCTACGCCGACAGCCTGTGTATTGATTCGATCAACCGCTCTGCCAAAGCAGTGCGCGTGATTGGTGCGGCCGGTGGCGAAGCCAGTGTCAAAGTGCCGACACCTGCCTACGGCAAGCCTGTCCACATGGCGATGGATCCTATTGCCAGCCTTGATTCCGCTGCCAAAGTCGCGTTGTTGAACAAAGTCGAAACGCTGGCCAAAGCCGCCGATCCGCGTATCGTGCAAGTGATGGCCGGTTTGACCTGCGAATACGATATGGTGTACATCGCCCGTTTGGACGGTAAACACGCCGCGGATATTCGTCCGATGGTGCGCCTGAACGTTACCGTTATCGCCAAGCAGGGCGAGCGTCGCGAGCAGGGCAGCGCAGGTGGCGGCGGACGTTATGATTTGGCGTATTTCGATGAAACTTTGGTACGGCAGTTTGTCGATTCCGCCGTCAAACAAGCCCTGATTAATCTCGAATCCCGTCCTGCGCCTGCCGGTGAGATGACCGTCGTTTTGGGCAACGGCTGGCCGGGCGTGTTGCTGCACGAAGCGGTCGGACATGGTTTGGAAGGCGATTTCAACCGCAAAGAAACCAGCGTTTTCTCCGGACGAATCGGCGAGCGCGTGGCCGCCAAAGGCGTTACCGTCGTTGACCAAGGTAATATTGCCGACAGACGCGGCTCGCTCAATATCGACGACGAAGGCAACGAAACCCGCCGCACCGTATTGATTGAAGACGGTATTTTGGTCGGCTATATGCAGGACGAAACCAATGCCCGCCTGATGGGCACGCAATCGACCGGCAACGGCCGCCGTGAAAGTTACGCTTCCGCCCCTATGCCGCGTATGACCAACACCTTTATGGAAAACGGCGGCTACGAACCCGACGAAATCATCGCGTCCATCGACAAAGGCATTTACGCCGTCAACTTCGGCGGTGGACAAGTGGACATTACCAGCGGCAAATTCGTGTTCAGTGCATCCGAAGCGTGGTGGGTGGAAGGCGGTAAGCTGCAATATCCCGTCAAAGGCGCAACTATTATCGGCAACGGCCCCGAAGTGTTGAAACACGTCTCCATGATAGGCAACGATACTGCGTTGGATAGCGGTGTCGGCGTGTGCGGTAAAGAAGGGCAGAGCGTCCCTGTTGGCGTGGGGCAACCGACCTTGCGGATTGATGCCGGACTGACCGTCGGCGGTAGCGAAATCTGACGCGGAATCCGGCACGATGCCGTCTGAAAGGTTTTCAGACGGCATCGCCTTATTCTTTTTTCCGATGTTTGATATTCCCAAGCATTCTTTAACATTATCTTGCAAGTTCATTAAAATACCGCCTTTCGTTAAGCTGATTTCTGATTCTGATGAACTGGCCTTATTTAATCGATGCCGTCCCCAAATTCGCCGATGCGGCAAAGCTGACGCTGGAATTGTCCGTTTACGGCGTTGTTTTGTCGTTGCTGTTCGACCTGCCCGTCGCCGTGGTAACGGCATACCGCATCCGCCCCTTCTACGCATTGGCGCGCGCCTATATCGAGCTGTCGCGCAATACGCCCCTGCTGATCCAATTGTTTTTCCTGTATTACGGCCTGCCGAAAATGGGCATTAAATGGGACGGTTTCACCTGCGGCGTGATCGCACTGGTTTTCTTGGGCGCAAGCTATATGGCAGAAGCCATCCGCGCCGGTATTTTGTCCGTCCCAAAAGGACAGATTGAAGCGGGCAAGGCCATCGGTTTGAGCCGATTTCAAGTCTTCCGCTATGTCGAATTGCCTCAGGCATGGGCGGTCGCCGTTCCCGCCATCGGCGCAAACGTATTGTTTTTGATGAAAGAAACATCTATCGTCAGCGCGGTCGGCATTGCAGAATTGTTGTTCGTTACCAAAGACATCATCGGCATGGACTATAAAACCAACGAAGCCTTGTTCCTGCTGTTTGCCAGCTACCTGATCATCCTTCTGCCCGTTTCGCTTCTGGCGCGCTGGGCAGAAAACCGCGTACGGAGTGCAAAATATGGTGTTTGACTGGCTGTTTGAAGGACAAAACGCGGCGCGCTTGGGCGAAGGCCTGCTCTTAACGGCACAAATTTCTTTAATCTCTGTTGCGGCTTCTTGCGTATTGGGCACGCTGTTCGGCTTGGTTTTGCGTTCGCGCAACCAGCTCATCCGCTTTATCGGACGGTTTTATCTCGAAACCATCCGCATCGTGCCGATTTTGGTGTGGCTGTTCGGCCTGTATTTCGGTTTGTCTGTGTGGACGGGCATACATATCGGCGGATTTTGGGTCTGCGTCTGGGTATTTTCCCTGTGGGGCATCGCCGAAATGGGCGATTTGGTCCGCGGCGCATTGGAATCGATTGAAAAACACCAGGTCGAATCAGGCCTGGCACTCGGCTTGAGCCGCGGGCAGGTATTCCGCTACATCGAGCTGCCGCAAAGTATCCGCCGCGTCTTGCCCGGCGCAGTCAACCTGTTCACGCGCATGATCAAAACCAGCTCGCTCGCCTCGCTTATCGGCGTGATTGAAGTGGTCAAAGTCGGGCAGCAAATTATTGAAAACTCGTTGCTGACGCAGCCCAATGCTTCATTTTGGGTTTACGGCCTGATTTTTATGCTGTATTTCTTCTGTTGCTGGCCGCTGTCGCTACTGGCTGCAAAACTTGAACAAAAATGGGAACACTGACATGGCTTTACTGAGCATCCGCAAGCTGCACAAACAATACGGCAACGTAACCGCCATCCAATCCTTAGACTTGGACTTGGAAAAAGGCGAAGTCATCGTACTGCTGGGTCCGTCCGGCTGCGGCAAATCCACACTCCTGCGCTGCGTCAACGGTTTGGAATCGCACCAAGGCGGCAGCATCGTGATGGACGGCGTCGGCGAATTCGGTAAAGACGTTTCCTGGCAAACCGCCCGGCAAAAAGTCGGCATGGTCTTTCAAAGCTATGAACTGTTTGCCCATATGACCGTCATCGAAAACATCCTCTTAGGCCCGGTAAAAGTACAAAACCGCAACCGTGCCGAAGCAGAGGCGCAAGCCGACAAGCTGTTGGAGCGCGTCGGACTGCTCGACCGCAAAAACGCCTATCCGCGCGAACTCTCCGGCGGCCAGAAACAGCGCATCGCCATCGTCCGCGCCCTGTGCCTGAATCCGGAAGTCATCCTGCTGGACGAAATCACCGCCGCACTCGACCCCGAAATGGTGCGCGAAGTCTTGGAAGTGGTTTTGGAACTCGCCCGCGAAGGCATGAGCATGCTCATCGTAACCCATGAAATGGGGTTTGCACGTAAAGTTGCCGACCGCATCGTCTTCATGGACAAAGGCGGCATCGTCGAATCGTCCGACCCCGAAACCTTCTTCTCCGCACCCAAAAGCGAACGCGCCCGCCAATTTCTTGCAGGTATGGACTACTGATTTACCGTAAACCGTCCGAACCCCCTTTCAGACGGCATTTCATCCCAAGCAAACATTCAAAAAGGAGATTCCCAATGAAACTGAACGCAAAATTCAAAGCACTACTCGCTTCAACAGCCATCGCCGTGGGTCTGACCGCCTGCGGAGGCGGATCCGGCGATGCCCAATCTTCACAAAGCAGCGGCGCGGCAACCGTTGCCTCCATCAAGGAAAAAGGCGTCATCCGTATCGGCGTATTCGGCGACAAGCCTCCGTTCGGCTATGTTGATGCCAACGGTAAAAACCAAGGTTTTGACGTTGAAATCGCCAAAGACCTGGCCAAAGACCTGCTCGGCAGCCCCGACAAAGTCGAATTCGTCCTGACCGAGGCCGCAAACCGCGTCGAATACGTCCGTTCCGGCAAAGTCGACCTCATCCTCGCCAACTTCACCAAAACACCCGAACGCGCCGAAGCGGTCGATTTTGCCGACCCCTACATGAAAGTGGCCTTGGGCGTAGTTTCCCCCAAAGACAAACCGATTACCGACATGGCGCAACTGAAAGACCAAACCCTGCTGGTCAACAAAGGCACCACCGCCGACGCCTTCTTCACCAAAAACCATCCCGAAGTCAAACTGCTGAAATTCGACCAAAATACCGAAACCTTCGACGCACTGAAAGACGGCCGCGGCGTAGCACTCGCCCACGACAACGCCCTGCTGTGGGCATGGGCAAAAGAAAACCCGAACTTTGAAGTCGCCATCGGCAACCTCGGCCCTGCCGAATTCATTGCACCGGCCGTTCAAAAAGGCAACGCCGACCTCCTGAACTGGGTCAACAGCGAAATCGCCGCCATGAAAAAAGACGGCCGTCTGAAAGCCGCCTATGAAAAAACCCTGTTGCCCGTATATGGCGAAAAAGTCAAACCAGAAGAATTGTTGGCCGAATAAGTTTATTTGACAAGAAAATCCGTATCCGCATTTGAAGGCGGGTGCGGATTTTTTTTCAGCCGCCGAAAATATCGAAAGTCCAAAGGAAAAATCAACTATCTCATTGTTTTCTTTATTTGTTTTATCATTCTTGTATGTACGGAAATCAAGTTCGTCCGGTTTTGCCTGTGTTTGAATTTCGGGCAACTTTCAAATCGTCATTCCCGAAAAACGCTTCAGCCTTATGTTTCCGGATGACCGTTTTTGTGGGAATGACGGCGGAGCGTTTCTTTTATTCGGATAAATTCCTACGGTATTGAAACGGCGATAAGGTGTTTTTCTTTATTATATAGTGGATTAAATTTAAACCAGTACGGCGTTGCCTCGCCTTAGCTCAAAGAGAACGATTCTCTAAGGTGCTGAAGCACCAAGTGAATCGGTTCCGTACTATTTGTACTGTCTGCGGCTTCGTCG
>NZ_JBPBFH010000159.1:0-386 GCF_050896295.1 Neisseria sp. SLRRB23 | reverse complement strand
AGTTAATGAAAATAAAAAAAAGACAACGAAAAAGCAGACTAAAAAACAAGAATGGGAACCTGATGAAATTATTTGGAAAAAAGTGATTGCCGCGTTATCGTTAAAGAAACGTCCTAATAAAACAAAAACTTTGGTGATGGACAAATATTTCGCCCTTATCGGCTCAAGCCGCCGCAGCGACACCCTGCAACAGGTTCAAACCGCCTTGCAGCATCCGAAATTCAGTCTCGAAAACCCCAACAAAGCCCGTTCGATTTTTCCCGCCACAACGGCTTGGACTACTGAGCGTAAAAGACCAAGATCCGTTATTGACACGTCAACCATCATGCTATTCCATCCATAACGATTTTCGGCAAATAGTACCCACACCGTTGCGGGACTTTGGC
>NZ_JBPBFH010000158.1:0-360 GCF_050896295.1 Neisseria sp. SLRRB23 | reverse complement strand
GTCGAGTCTCGTGGGCTCGGAGATGTGTATAAGAGACAGGCAATGCGGCGGCAGTGTTGGTTGGCGACTTTTTATACACGCGCGCCTTTCAACTGATGGTTGCCTCGGGCTCAAAGTCCTGACCGACCCTTCCACCATCCGCCTCGCCCTGCGTCCCGACAACGCCTCCGATTTCGCACAATGGTTCTACTTCCGGCTGCAAGGCGCGGCCTATCAAAACTGCATTTTGTTGAATTTCAGACGGCCTTTANCGTCATCAATAGGCCGTCTGAAATTTTTCACTCCGGCTTAAACACGCCAGTATCCTGTCTCTTATACACATCTCCGAGCCCACGAGACTCGACGTCATCTCGTATGCCG
>NZ_JBPBFH010000157.1:0-386 GCF_050896295.1 Neisseria sp. SLRRB23 | reverse complement strand
GACGTCGAGTCTCGTGGGCTCGGAGATGTGTATAAGAGACAGCTTTTGGAGGGTTGGAACATGAAAACCCTGAGCCTGCCCTGCCGCACCACTGCCGAAAATATGGCGGTCGAAATGTACGGCCGTCTGAAAAACCCCCTCGAAACCGCCCCCGAAGCCGCCAAACCGCGCGTAGAGGCCGTACCCAAAAACAACGGCTTTATCCCCAACCTCATCGGCGTATTGGCAAACGCCCCCGAAGCCTTGGCGGTGCTGGAAGCAAGAGGGGAGGCGGAAAACGCGGGTGGCCTGGCTTACTTGATAGACCTGAACCAAAACACCCCAAGCGCGAAGAATATCAGCCGGTACGTTGGGATTGTGAACGACAGGTTCTGTCTCTTATACAC
>NZ_JBPBFH010000156.1:0-386 GCF_050896295.1 Neisseria sp. SLRRB23 | reverse complement strand
AGGAAGCGAAACCCGCATAATCAGGAAAGCGTTTCCAGCACTTCCTGCGCATGACCCGCCACCTTGACCTTCCTCCAGTCATGGACGATTTCACCGTCCGTATTCAGAACAAACGTACTGCGCTCGATGGCAGACCGAAGCCATCCCGCAAACCGAAAGCAAGTCCGACAAACCCTGGTTTGCACTTCCACAAACATCCGAACGGAAAAAACCGGAACACGTCCTCGTCATCGGTGCAGGCATTGCCGGCGCACCCAGTCGTTCATCAAAGTTTTCACCCAGACTTCGACTTTAAGCTGGAGGGAAGTAGTGCCCACGCGGACGCAATGCCCGTAGCAGCAGACGACGTTGCCGACCTTGACCGGGCGGATGAAGTTCATTTCCTG
>NZ_JBPBFH010000155.1:0-359 GCF_050896295.1 Neisseria sp. SLRRB23 | reverse complement strand
TGATGGTTTCCGCGCTAATGTTTTGGCTGTTCCAATCGCCATCGCCAAACACGCGGTTTGCGCCTGCGTTAACGATGCAGGCCGCAGCCGCGCGGAAGGTGCGTGAGCTGACAGTCACAACGTGGCCTGCGCTACATCGCGTCCGAGCATTTCGACGTAGGCGAGCATGTGGTGTCCGAAGCTGACCGGCTGGGCGACTTGCAGATGGGTAAAACCGGGCATGACGGTTTCGGCGTTTTGTTCCGCCAGATCCGGCTGACGCGCACCACTCGGGGCTTTCCTGTTGCTGCATTTTGGCGTTGGCTTGAGCGAGGTAGGGTCTGTCTCTTATACACATCTCCGAGCCCACGAGACTCGAC
>NZ_JBPBFH010000154.1:0-387 GCF_050896295.1 Neisseria sp. SLRRB23 | reverse complement strand
AAAGGCGCGCAGCAATGGCTAAGAAATTCGATAAAGACAGCTTCAGCGGCACGCTGATTGTGGTGTTGGCGGTCAGCCTGATGTGCTCGGTCATCGTGGCGGGTGCGGTCGTCGGCTTGAAACCCATCCAAGTAAGCGCCGTTTCGACCGCATTATGGCTTACGGCAAATTTTCGGAACAATAATTCGGGTAGAACAAGCAGCAAGCAGTTTGTCTGAAACTGCTTGCTTTTTCTTTATCGGGATGAAGCCGTGCTGACTTTAGATGCGTTTGAGCAATGCTTGAAGGATTGTTTTCCTCAAGGTCTGAATGGAAAAAAAACAGCAGTGGCATTAAGCGGCGGCTTGGATTCCGTCGTTTTGCTGCATCTGCTGGTTTGTGCCGGGT
>NZ_JBPBFH010000153.1:0-387 GCF_050896295.1 Neisseria sp. SLRRB23 | reverse complement strand
GCGGGTTGATGCCGTCTGAAGTTTCCGAAGCGAAATGCACTGTTTCAAACGCGGCATCGCCGTTATCTGCCAGCTTGAGTTTAAACAAGGGGGCAGCATAGCCGTTCCGGTAGCTTTTGAAACCGGTTTGATAAACTCTCTTCTCTTCTCTTCCGCAGCGCAGGCGGCAAGTGAAGACGGCGGCCGCGGCCCGTATGTGCAGGCGGATTTAGCCTACGCCTACGAACACATTACCCACGATTATCCGAGATCCTCAAGAAGTGATTGACTGGTACTCCGCAGAGCCTTCCCGTTTGCGAGGTCCGACTTCTTTGGCAGTAGAACTCAACGTTTTTGATTTCGTTTTGGGCAAAGCCAAAGTAAGCGAAAAAGCTTTGTCTTTTGACG
>NZ_JBPBFH010000152.1:0-339 GCF_050896295.1 Neisseria sp. SLRRB23 | reverse complement strand
GTCGAGTCTCGTGGGCTCGGAGATGTGTATAAGAGACAGCTATTAAACCAAGCCCAAAACTTGCCCCTAACCAACCGAACCACTTCACGCGTTGAGAAGCTGAGGTGCCGACTGTTCCTGCCGCGACATTTCCTCGCCCAACATCGGGCAATCGATCAGAAGCGGCAACGCGGCGGCAAATGCCGTCTGCGCGGCAATGTCCGCCTCGCTCAACATCGAACCGTCGCATCCGAGCTGCCTCACACTGCCCGACACACCGACTGAAACACCCTTCCCTTTCCCATTCGGCCGCCACGGAAACTGTCTCTTATACACATCTCCGAGCCCACGAGACTCGAC
>NZ_JBPBFH010000151.1:0-387 GCF_050896295.1 Neisseria sp. SLRRB23 | reverse complement strand
GGCACATGCCCGTGCGGCAGGGTCTCAGGATCAGGCGGCAGTTAAGGCGGCTTTGGCGGAAGAGTCTTCGGCGCGAGCGGCTTTGGGGGGTCAGGTCGCTTGGCGCGAACAGCCGGCGGTTCAGACGGCAGTCAGCGGAGAGGTAGTCGCCCGTGTGCATTTCGCCGACAACCGTACTGATGAGCCAGGCGAGGATTAAAATGGCGATTGCGCCGAACATGGATTTCGCACCCTGCCACACGGCTTTGGGATTCAAAACTTGTGTGCCGACGCGTTCTTATGTGACGTCGTCGGCCGCTTTCTTGCTGCAACATTGCTCATGGTCGCCATCCATATGCCGTCCGTCACCTCGCTGCCTGCCGGCACGCTGGACAAGTTCCAGTCCTG
>NZ_JBPBFH010000150.1:0-387 GCF_050896295.1 Neisseria sp. SLRRB23 | reverse complement strand
GGCATACGAGATGACGTCGAGTCTCGTGGGCTCGGAGATGTGTATAAGAGACAGCCACATGACAATCAGGCTGGCAAGGAAGCCGAACAAGATTTGAAATACGGTGCTGACGAGGAAGTAAGTCCCTTGGGACTGGGTATCGGGATCGGATAAGGTAATTTCTTCCTGCAATTCTTCCTCCAATATCCGCCGCCCGATTTCCCTGACCACGGCGAACTGTGTGAAACTTGCCGTCCCCATCCCTTTGTATGTTGCCGTTTTTTGTATTGGTTACGCGCACATAGCTGGGAATGGGCAGTGTTTTGTGGGCGGCGGTGAAGGCGTTCATGGCGTAGCGGTCCCCGCCGGAGGGTTTGCGCCGGTGAAATCTGCCGCCGTACCACGAGG